>NZ_JBLRWZ010000048.1:0-10905 GCF_047920995.1 Aliidiomarina sp. | reverse complement strand
ATGAGCAACGATATCCGCACAATTGGTTTTATCGGTGCCGGAAATATGCCGCAAAGCATTCTCGGCGGAATGATTAAAGGAGGCTACCCAGCCAGCTCCGTTATTGTGAGTAACCCTAGCCGCCCAAAACTAGATATGCTGAAAGAGAAATACGGTATTTATACCAGCCAAGATAATCACGAAATTGCTCGTAAAGCCGATGTAATTGTACTCTCCGTAAAGCCACAGTTAATGCGTGAAGTATGCGAAGATTTAAAAGCTAATGTACAAGGTTGGGAGAGTAAGCTAATTATTACTATTGCTGCCGGTTTGCGCATGGATAGCTATTACGAATACTTTGGTAATAACATTGCTTTGGTGCGAGTAATGCCAAACACGCCTTCACTGGTAGGCGAAGGCGTTTCCGGTTTAGTTGCTGATGCCAACGTAAGTAAAACTGATCGCGATTTTGTAACCCGCGTATTTGATTTTGTAGGCATTACCATATGGCTCGAAGAAGAGGATGCTATTGATGTTCTTGGCGCTGTAGCAGGAAGTGGGCCAGCATATTTCTTTGAGTTTATGCATACTCTACAGCGCGCGGCAGAAGAACTCGGTATTGATAGCGAGCAAGCTAGAGCAATGGTGCAGCAAACCTGCTTAGGTGCCGCCAAAATGGCATCCGAAAGTGATTTATCGTTAATTGATTTACGCAAGCAAGTTACCAGTAAAGGTGGTTCTACTGCCAAAGGCGTTGAGGTGTATCAGCAAGCCGAACTTGGTAAAATATCTCAACGCGCAGTGAACGCGGCGGTAGCTCGCAATCAAGAAATGGCGAAATTGTTTTAAATTTAGCTTTTATATACATAACCACGGCGCTGCGCACTAGCGAGCAGCCAATTACGATTAAGGAAAAGAAATGGGGAATGGCGCGCAATTTTTAATCACTACCGCGTTTGGGTTTTATATCATGGCGGTAATTCTTCGTTTATGGATGCAATTGGCGCAAGTAGATTACTTTAATCCGTTTTCGCAGTTTATCGTAAAAATAACTGGGCCGGTGCTAGACCCACTGCGCAGAGTATTCCCTACCCTTGGTCGCTTCGATATCGCAGCAGCCTTTTTGGCGGCAGCTCTATCAGCGCTAAAAATATACTTGATTGTGCGCTTACAAGTGGGTGGCTTTCCGTATGGCGTAATGGAGCTATTAATTGCTGCGGTGCATGATGTGGTGGTAACCACTCTCAGTATCATTTTCTGGGTGTTGTTGATTCGCGCCATCATGAGTTGGTTCAGCCAAGGGCGTCATCCACTTGAATTCGTGTTAGCGCAACTTACGGAACCGATGTTAGCGCCAATACGCCGCATCATTCCACCCATCGGTGGCCTTGATTTATCTGTTCTCGTACTGATTCTGATTGTGCGCTTCATACAAATCAGCATTAGTTAACCAAAGGAGTTTAGCAATGCGATTCAGCAAACTTATCGGCGCGAGTATCTTGGTGGTAGCCAGTGTTCTAGCCTCTAGTTTCACTGTGGCAAGTGCAGCAAACGCAGCTCAAACTGGGCAAGCAGAAGAAGCACAGGGTGGCCAGTTCACCCGCTTCGATAATTGGGAAGTGCATTACATTGCGTTTCCAAGCACGATGCTACAACCTGAAATTGCCAGCCGCTACAATATCCGGCGCTCGGGTGCGCGTGGCTTAATCAATATTTCCGTGCTTGATACCGCGCGGGAAGATAAGCCTGCGCAGCGCGTAGCGTTGCAAGGTTATGCACTAAATAGCGTGGGCCAACGAATTAATCTCCAGTTTCGGCGTTTTGTAGAAGAGCCTGCAATTTATTACATCGCAGAAGTTGGCCATGAAAACGAAGATCGATTGCGCTTCTTTATCACTATCACCCAAGGCAATCGCAGCGAAGAATTACGTTTCACCCATACATTTTATCGCTAAAAAGAATGCCGCTGTACTTACTTTAAGTAGAGCGGCATCTTTAATTTCTCTGGCTCATTCCCTATAACTTCATCAATTCGGCTTACTGGGGTTTCACTCCTACTTTCAAAATTGTCCCGTCATCGGCTACTTCTCGAGCAGTAAACATTAAATTCCCCATTACTACGTGATCGCCAACCACTACTCGGCGATGGAAGCGGCGCAAGAAGATATCACTTACCTTAGTATTCAGATCCTCACCGCCTTCTTCTGGCAATACATAGAAGCTCGCCAAATCCCCCAAGGTTACATCCGCATTCAACACGAAATCACCAAAGAAAGATTTCCGGTTTATACGCTTACTAGTTCCGGTGGAAGCAAGCACTTCACTAATTCTGCTTACATCATCTGCAGCCGCTAACACCATCAGCGAATCGCCAGCCTGCAGTTTCGGATTCGTATTTGCGCGCAGCCAAACGCCATCGCGAATCAGCCCCACAAAATCGGCCGGCTGGGATAAATTAATTTCACTCCAATGATGCTCGGCAGCCGCGGAATCGTCGGTAATTTCATACACCACAACTTCCAGCACTTGCTTCGAATGAATGCTATCGAGCGGCATACGGAACTCCGGTTCAGGCTCAGGCGGAATTTCTAAACCCAGCTTGCGAGCTATCCAAGTAATACTCCACCCTTGCACAACCAACGATACCAACACCACTACGAAGGCAATTTCAAAATACAGTTGTTGGTTCTCTAAGCCAGCGATCCATGGAAACAGTGCCAACACGATCGGTACTGCACCGCGCAGCCCCACCCAACTAATAAAGATTTGATCGCGCCATGGAAAGCGGAATGGCGCTAAGCTGATAAACACAGCCAACGGCCGGGCAACAAAAATTAGCACTACCGCAAGAATTAAAGCTGGCACCAAAATATCTAGGGTAGAAGAAGGCGTCATTAACAAACCGAGCATTAAGAACATCACTATTTGCGAAAGCCAAGCTAGCCCATCGTGTACGCGCAAAATATGCATAACTTGCGGCAAACGCGCATTACCCACTACATAGCCCATCAGGTAAACCGCTAAGAAACCACTACCGCCCAGTTGCGCTGTTAAGCCGAATACCAGTACCGCGCCAGCTACTGCTAACAGCGGAAAAAATGAAACGTGCAGCTCTAAGTGCTTACAACCCCACACAAAAATGCGGCCACTTAACCAACCCACAATGCCTCCAACAAGGGCTTGCTGCACAAACAACAATATCACCCCGGCGTTGGTGGGCACATCAGGCTGAGCTAGAACACTTACCAGCGTAACGGTAAGCATAACGGCCATGGGATCATTACTACCCGATTCAATTTCTAAGGTAGCGGCTACCCGCTCTTTAATTCGCAGCTTTTGCGATTGGAAAATAGAAAATACAGCGGCTGCATCGGTAGAACCGAGGATGGCACCAAGCAACAGGCCTTCTATCCAAGAAAAGCCAAATAAATACGCCGCACTGATACCAGTAATCAAGCAAGTAATCAGCACTCCGAGCGAAGACAACATTGCAGCAGGCCCAAGTGCAACCCGAAAGCGTTCTGGGTGGGTACGTAAACCACCATCAAAGAGGATAATTACTAGCGCCACAGAACCAATCAGTAATGCCGCATCCGGATTATCAAATTGCAAACCTAATAAACCTTCATCGCCAGCTAGCATACCAACGCTTAAAAACACCAGTAGTAAAGGTGCGCCAATGCGCACTGAAAACTGCACAGCGAGTATACTGATCACTAATAATGCGCCAGCAATTAAAATAAGTAGGTTTACAGCTTCCATTAGAAAGAACAAACTCCTTTACCGTTTTCAGCTTTCGCTTTCCGTTTTCGCTTTCTGTTTCGATGATAGCACAGCGAATGAAGTGCGCTATAATGCGGTTTCGCATTTACTCGTTCTCCGCACTATCCGCACAAACATAAAGGTTGATGTATGGTTACCCCTTCTGCACAGCAAATCATTCTTGCCACCGGCAACCCCGGTAAAGTGAAAGAACTCAGTGGGTTATTGGTGCCTCTTGGGTGGCAAATCACGCCGCAAACTGAGTTGGGCGTAAGTGATGCAGATGAAACCGGCCTTACCTTTATTGAAAACGCCATTATCAAAGCGCGCCATGCCTGTGCCAGCACCGGTAAGCCTGCCCTAGCCGACGATTCTGGCCTAGCGGTGGATATTCTTGGCGGAGCGCCGGGCATTTATTCTGCCCGCTACGCCGATATGGATGATGGGATAGATTTTAATCGCTACAACAGTGCCGGCGAGGCTCTGAGCAAAGATAGTGCTAATATTGCCAAGCTATTAGCAGCATTAGCTGGTGTGCCCATGGAACAACGTGGAGCAGAGTTTCATTGCGTATTAGTATTAATGCAATCCGCTAACGATCCTACCCCACTTATTTGCCATGGCCGTTGGCGCGGCTTTATCACCGAACAACCCGCTGGAACTGAAGGTTTTGGTTACGATCCTATTTTTTGGGTACCGGAGCGCAACTGTACTTCAGCAGAGCTGAGTAAGGCTGATAAACAAAAACTTAGCCATCGCGCGCAAGCATTACAGTTATTGGTAAAGCAACTGGCAGGCTCTGCATGAGTAATCATCAGCTCCCAAGCTCGCACGCAGCAGCAACAGTGCCATTGCAGTTGCCACCGTTAAGCCTATATGTGCATATTCCTTGGTGCGTTCAGAAGTGTCCGTATTGCGATTTCAATTCCCATGCCCAGCCAGAAGTAATTCCTGAGCAACAATATATTGCCTGCTTACTGGATGATCTTGATGCGGATTTGCACTTTGTACAGGGCCGCAAGCTGGTGTCTATCTTTATTGGTGGCGGCACGCCTAGCTTATTCTCTGCCGCTGGTATCCGGCGGTTACTACAAGAAATTAAACAACGCATTCCATTTCACGAAACCATTGAAATCACCTTAGAGGCAAACCCCGGCACGTTCGAAACAGAGCGCTTCGCGGGCTTTGCTGCTGCAGGCGTAAATCGCTTATCCATCGGAGTGCAAAGTTTACAAGCGCAGCAACTACAACGCTTGGGGCGCATTCATAACCCACAACAAGCACAAACTGCCGCGGAGCATGCAAGCACCTTGCCGTTAACAAGTTTTAACTTGGATTTAATGCACGGCTTGCCGCAACAAACATTAGCCAGCGCCATGGCTGATTTAGAAGGAATTATTGCGCTTAAACCACCGCATATTTCTTGGTATCAACTTACCATCGAACCGAACACCATGTTCGCCAGTAAACCGCCCATATTACCGAATGACGATGTGCTCTGGGAAATATACGAACAGGGCCACTTGCGCCTCGCGGCCGCAGGTTACGAGCAATATGAAGTAAGTGCGTATGGCCAGCCCGGCCATCGCGGCCAGCACAATTTAAACTATTGGCGGTTCGGTGATTATTTAGGTATTGGCTGTGGCGCCCACGGTAAAATAACCTTGCCCGAGCAGGCACAGATTGTGCGCACAGAAAAGGTAAAACATCCGCGTGGCTATCTTGATTTAACGCGCAATTATACCAACCGGCAATGGCAAGTATCGGCTAGTGAGCGTACCTTCGAGTACTTCATGAACCGGTTACGCTTGCTCGAGCCCGTGCCGAAGCAAGAGTTCACCGCTTATACAGGGTTGCCACTCGAGCAGGCTGAAAGCGCGCTGGCAGATGCGATTGCCAAAGGCTTTATTATCAGTAGCGGCACTAGTACCAGTAGCCACTGGCAAACTAGCGCCACTGGCCGCTTATATCTGAACCAAGTACTGGCTGATTTGCTCGAGGATGAATAAAGAAGCAAGCACTGCTAAATCGCGGTGTATTTCATATCCCATACACCGTGGCCAAGGCGCTGGCCACGCTGTTCAAATTTAGTAAGCGGCCGCTCTTCTGGGCGAGGAATATAGCTGCCATCTGCGGCTTGATTTGCATAACCAGGTGCCACATTCATTATTTCTAGCATATGTTCAGCGTAGTTCTCCCAATCCGTAGCCAGGTGCAACACACCGCCCTCTTTAAGTTTGCTACGTAATAAGGCTACAAAATCTGCCTGAATTAAGCGGCGTTTATGGTGGCGTTTTTTATGCCACGGGTCTGGAAAGAAAATTTGCACACCATCTAAACTGTGCTCTGCGATCCATTCTTTCAGCACCACCACTGCATCATGCTCAATCACGCGCAAGTTCGTTACATCTTGTTGCTCGGCTTCAAGTAAGCAAGCACCCACTCCAGGCGTGTGCACTTCCACACCAATAAAATTCGTTTCTGGCGCCGCTTTGCCCATTGCTACTAACGATTTACCCATGCCAAAGCCGATTTCAAGAACTACCGGATTCGTGTTACCAAAAATAGCCACAAAATCGAGCTGTTCACCATCAAACTCAATACCCATGGTTGGCCATTGCCGCTCTAATGCGCCAGCTTGGCCCTTTGTTAGCCGCCCTTCACGGCGTACAAAGCTGCGCACTTGGCGCATATATCTACCTTCGCTAGTTCGCGGTTCGTTTGTTTGCGCAGAATCAGCTATGTTGTTTGTAGCTAATTCTTGATCTTGTGCCTTAGTCATTTATACCTCGCATATCTATTGGCGCATAGTATACAATTATTTCGCTCATTTAAGCAGCCCAATTCCCATTCACTAATACCAATAAGTAACCACTTGTAACCGCCCATGCAAAACTCCCATATGCAGCATATCGCGCCTAAAGATTTTGTCGCCACCGTATTAAAGTGGCAGCAACAGCACGGCCGCCATGATCTGCCATGGCAACAACCGGCTACACCCTATCGCGTACTGGTAAGCGAGATCATGCTGCAACAAACCCAAGTGGTTACGGTGATTCCGTACTTCCAACGCTGGATGCAAGCATTCCCAAACATTAGTGCACTAGCAAACGCCAGTGAAGACCAAGTGATGGCGCTTTGGCAAGGATTAGGATATTACTCGCGGGCACGGAATTTACAGAAAGCGGCTCGCTATATCGAACATGAACTGGGGGGTGAATTTCCTCGCGAACTAAAACAATTAGAAATGATACCGGGTGTAGGCAGATATACCGCAGGCGCTATTCGCTCATTTGCCTACGATAACTACGGGCCTATAGTAGATGGCAACGTACGTCGTTTATTTTGTCGGCTTTTCGCTATCGAAGGCCAGCCTACCGCCGCTGCTGTGAACAAAGCGCTCTGGCAACAAGCCGAGCGTTTAACACCTGAGCACAATAATCGTCACTTTGCACAAGGCCTACTCGATTTGGGCGCTACGTTGTGTAAGCCGAGAAATCCGGAGTGCCCGCGCTGCCCATTCAATCACGCCTGCGCAGCCTACACGCAAAACCGTGTTGGCGAACTGCCTACGGCAAAATTAAAGAAAACGCTACCTACAAAAACCGGCCACTTCTTGTGGCTAGCAAACAAAGCCAATGTAATGCTAAGCAAGCGGCCCGATACGGGAATTTGGGCCTCACTGTGGTGTTTGCCTGAAGTTTCTGAGGCGCCCGCAGCAGCAACATTAGTTGCCACCTTCAAACACACCTTTAGCCATTACAAGTTAAACGCGAAAGTGTGGCAACCAGAAGCTGATGCGGCCATCCGGAGTGAACTAATAGGCAGCGAGCTAAAAGAAGCAAGTAACCACTACCAGTGCGCGCATATCAATTTGCAGAATATCCACGAATTTGGCTTACCTGCACCGATGTTAAAGCTATTAAATAAACTGCTGCGGGAAGATGGCAACGGCTAACTACCCTTGCTTTCAATACTTGGTCTTTAAATACTTGGGCTTTAAATACATATGTTCAGAGAATTTGCGCCATGGCTAGGCTGTGCTAGTATTCGCGCTAATTATTTATTGCCTGGATTGGAGAAGCAAATGGCCCGCACTGTGTTTTGTAGCTACTTAAAAAAAGAAGCTGAAGGATTGGATTTTCAGCTGTATCCGGGTGAGCTTGGCGAGCGTATTTTTAACAATATCTCCAAGCAAGCTTGGGCAGAATGGCAAAAAAAACAAACCATGCTAATTAATGAAAAGCGCTTAAACTTGATGGATCCTACATCACGCGCTTTTTTAGAAGAGCAAATGGAAGGCTTTCTTTTTGCAGGTAAAGATGTAGAAATCGAAGGTTACGTGCCTCCGGAAAAATAACTAGGTCTGCGCATTTCTGTAGTTGGCGTGAATAATTATGCAATTCACCCCAACTACATATCATAGCCATCCTATGCATAGTAAAAGCATTGTGAATACCTCCCATAAGCAACCGAAATGCCATTTACAGCCCTTTAACCACGGGCTCGGTGGAGACAAAAGTGCTTCTGTGTTAAGCTAGCGGTTCGTTAGTTCAGTAGGGAGTTCACATGAAAATTCCAGCCTGGCGAAGAGCAGTAATTAAAGTTGGCAGTGCTCTTATCGCGCCAGATGGTAACGGATGCAGTTCAAAATATCTTTTAGCCATCGCTCGCTTCATTAATGAATGCCGTGAGCGCGGACAAGAAATTGTCCTGGTGTCTTCTGGATCCGTTGCAGCAGGCCGACATCATTTCAACGTTGAAGGTAACAACGCCCCGGTTGTGCTCAAAAAGGCTATGGCCGCAGTAGGGCAAACCCAAGTTATGGAAAGCTGGTCACGCTTTTTTGATTTCCCCTGTGCCCAAGTACTCATGACCCACGATGATCTTCGTGAGCGGGAACGTTACATCAGCATTCGCAATACCGTAAACGCATTACTCGAGCATGGCATTATGCCCATAGCCAATGAAAACGATGCGTTAGCCACCGATGATTTAAAAGTAGGCGATAACGATAATTTAGCGGCCATGGTTGCTACTGTTGTTGATGCCGATGCACTCTTTATTTGTTCCGATATTGATGGTTTATTCGATAAAGATCCGAACAAAAATAAAGATGCCACCCTACTTCCAGTAGTTGATGAAATCGATCAGAGTATTTATGCCCTGGCCGGGGGTTCTGCAAGTGCCGTAGGTACTGGTGGAATGCGAACTAAGGTTGAGGCTGCCGAGAAAGCAACCGCTCATGGCATAGACACTTACATATTAAATGGCCGTAAGGGCAGTAAATTCGAAGTGTTACTTCGTAACGAAAACCCTGGCACGCTATTTAAAGCAAAAGAAAACCCGTTAAGTAATAAAAAGCATTGGTTACGCCACACGCTAATTGCGCAAGGCGAAATTCTAGTTGATTCCGGTGCTGTAGATGCACTTCGTAACGAAGGCGAATCATTACTAACCTCGGGTATCGTGGGCATCGAAGGTAACTTTGATCGCGGCGATGCAGTGCTCATCCGGAGCGCAGAAAACATGGAAACGATCGCCAAAGGCATTTGCCGTTACAGCTCCCATGAATTAATTCATATTAAAGGGCAATCAGGCAGTGCCATCGCTGAAGCATATGGGTATAGCCCTATCAGCGAAGTAATTCATCGCGACGATTTAATGTTATGGAGAAAAAATGACTAATACAGAAACTAACAAAGAATTGGCTACCGAAATTTCTCAGCGCGCTGCGAAAGCAGCTCGCTCCATTGCTACCTTATCTACTGAAGATAAGAATGCTGCGCTACAACGTATGGCAGATAGCATTCGTGCTCACCAAGAAAAGATTCTATTAGCCAACGCCGCAGATTTGCGTGCTGGCGAAGAAAAAGGCCTTGATGCGGCAATGATGGACCGCCTCGCCTTAAATGCAGAACGGATTGAGGATATGGCAAAAGCGATTGAAGAAATCATCGCCCTGCCCGATCCAGTAGGTGAAAGCTACCTGCTTGAGGAACGCCCAAATGGCATGCGCATTGATAAGATGCGTATCCCGCTTGGCGTTATTTGTATGATTTATGAAGCGCGCCCGAACGTTACCGCCGATGCAGGTGCCCTATGCTTTAAATCTGGTAACGCAGTAATTTTACGGTGTGGACGAGAAGCAATAGGTACCAGTAAAGTAATCGCCGAAGCAATGCATAGCGCTATTGAAGCGAGCGGCTTACCCAAAGACGTAGTAACCGTGGTACCTACACCAGATCGCGATTTAATGGCCGAGTTGCTAAAGCAAAGCGATTACATTGATTTAGTAATTCCACGTGGCGGCGAAGGGCTTATTCACTATGTAAGCGATAACAGCAAAATTCCGGTTATTCAGCACTACAAAGGTGTTTGCCATCTATACGTAGATAAAGACGCAGACCTAGATAAAGCCTTGGCGTTATTGCTGAATGGCAAAACCCAACGTACAGGTGTATGTAACGCTCTTGAAGCAGTGTTGGTGCATAGCGAAGTAGCTGATAAATTCTTACCAATGGCGGCCAAAGCACTAGCTGAAAAGAACGTTAAAATTCACGCCTGCTCGGGTTCTTTAGAGCATTTCGATGGTGCTGAGCACATTGCCGATAATGCCTTTGGTGAAGAGTACTTAGCGCTAGAAATCGCGGTGCGCAAAGTAAATGATTACAGCCATGCAGTTGAGCATTTACACCAGTTCTCAAGTGGCCATACCGATGTGATTTGCACCGAGAACGAAACCACCGCGCGTAAATTTATTGCCGATATCGATTCAGCCGTAACCATGTGGAACACATCCTCGCGGTTCTCTGATGGCGGCCAGCTTGGCCTCGGTGCGGAAATTGGCATCTCAACTTCAAAGCTACACGCATATGGCCCTATGGGTTTGCAATCTTTAACTACCGAGAAGTTTGTAGTTACGGGTAATGGCCAAATACGGCCATAAACAAACAACCGAAGGCATCAGCCTCAGGTTTGCGGAACACTAAAAACAAGTGTTGCGGTAGAACTTTCGAGAAAATACTACCGCAACCTTGACACCCAACCGCAAAACGAGTTTAATACCCGCCGCATCGAAAGATGCACGGCATGCCCGGATAGCTCAGTCGGTAGAGCAGAGGATTGAAAATCCTCGTGTCGGTGGTTCGATTCCGCCTCCGG
>NZ_JBLRWZ010000047.1:0-11137 GCF_047920995.1 Aliidiomarina sp. | reverse complement strand
GTTGGTGGCCGGTATAGCGATGAATGGCATTATGTGCATTTGGTAAATCCTCGTGCCGTAGTTCCTGAATCCAATATGCCTGCATATCCATGGCTTGCAGAGAACACTCTCGATGGAAAACTAACGGCGCGGAAATTGCGTGCGTTTAGAACTTTAGGCGTGCCTTACACCGATGAGGACATCGAAGGGGCACAAGCAGCAGTACAAGGAAAAACAGAAATGGAAGCATTAATTGCTTATCTGCAATCCTTGGGCACTGCACTGAGGTAAATTATGGGCGCTGCTTTTCAAGCATTTCAAACTGCCATTGTGTTTATCGTGATTATTGTGATCATCGGGTGGGCATTTTGGCCAAAAAACAAAGATAAGTTTGAGCGTACTGCCGAATCAATCTTCGATGAAGATAAGCAAAAAGATTTAGCAAAACGCGAGAAACAGGAGTCAAAAAACAATGAGTAGCTTCTGGAGTTGGTGGATTATCGTTCTTACTCTTGGTTCATTAGTGGCAATAGCTATTTTACTAAGATGGAACATGAAGAACTTCACGGATGTAGAAGAAGGTGAAAGCATGGGGCATGAGTTTGATGGTATTATCGAACTCAACAACCCGCTTCCTACTTGGTGGACCGTGTTATTTTGGATTTGCTTGGCTTGGGGTTTGCTGTACCTCATTCTCTACCCTGGTTTAGGCAACTTTAAAGGGCTTTTGGGCTGGCAGAGTTCAAACCAACATGTACTCTCACTGGAAGATTCACGCCAAGCAGTGATTAACGCTCGTGAAGCGGGCTTGAATATCGCTTATGATCGTGAACGAGCCCGTGCTGAAGAAGTGTATGGGCCTATCTTCCAGCAATACGCTTCGATGGATATTGAAGATATTGCGCAAGATAAAGATGCATTTCGAATTGGCCAGCGGTTGTTCTTACAGAACTGCGCTCAGTGTCATGGTTCGGATGCTCGCGGTTCGCAAGGCTTCCCTAATCTCACTGATGGTATTTTCAGTTGGGGTGGCAGCGCAGAGAATATTTACACCACCTTAATGAATGGAAGGCGTGCGCAGATGCCCGCATACGCAGAACTTGGCGACCAAGCAATTACCGAACTTGCTACTTATGTACTCAGTTTAGCGGGTAGACAAGTAGATCGTGATTTAGCCAGAGCTGGCGAACAGCGGTTTGCGGTTTGTTCGGCTTGCCATGGCCAAGATGGTAAAGGCAATATTGCTCTAGGTGCACCCAATTTAACCAATAATGTATGGTTATACGGTGGTTCGCAACGGGCAATTGAAGAAACGTTACGGCATGGCCGCAACGGTGTAATGCCAGCATTTAGTGAAACACTTGGTGAAGATAAGGTGAAAATCCTTTCGGGTTATGTGCTAGGTATCTCAGCTGATTAATCCATACTACTGAACCAAGGCAAGGAAGCCCCGTTAGCCCGGGGCTTTTTATTAATCGGAGTTTTATATAATGCAGTTAAAAAACGGTGAGCAAGTACCTTGGTATAAAGTAAGTTGGGTTTGGTACATTATTTTTATGAAATGCGCGGTGATCACTGCGTGTATCGTTACCGCTATACTCATTTATCGAAATCCTATCTCGATGGTAGTAGACGACTACTACAATGAAGGTAGAACCATAAACCTGCAAATGCAGCGAGTTGCTGTGGCGGAACAACGAAATATCTCCTTTTACGCTGATATCTCAAACACTGATCTAATAATTCAGTTTCGTTCTGGTGAGCCAGAAAATAGTGGTACCTTAATGGTTACCCTATTCCACCCTACTACTCATAACTTCGACATTGAAATGCGTTTAACCCGTTCGGCAGATGGCGCATATCGATTCCAATTGCCGCGCGAGTTATATGGTAATTGGCGCGTAGATATCGAACCTTTTGATCGAGAATGGCGCGTAAGCCAGAATATTGAGCTGCCTACAGCAGAAAGAATAACCTTACTTCCAGAAAACTACGGTATTTGAGGGATAAGATCGTGGCAAGAATCATCGATGCTACCCACAGCCCTACCGGCGAACATGCCAAGGCAGAGCCAAGCCTTGGCGTGATCCATTGTTTCCATTGCCAACAGCCAGTGCCACGAGGTGTATCGCTTACCGTGGAGATTAGCGGTACTGAACAGCCCATGTGTTGTTATGGGTGCCATTCGGTAGCGAGCACCATTGTTGATCAAGGCCTTACCCATTTTTATAAGTACCGCGAAACAAATCCTGGCGAACTGCCACTGATACCTGAAGAACTGCTCGCCCTCGATGCGGATTTAGTGCGTTATGACGACCCCGATATTCAACGCGAATTTGTATATGCGAATGGCAGCGCGCAAACCGCCACCTTAGCGATTGAAGGGATGACCTGCGCTGCTTGCGCGTGGCTAATTGAACGCCAGCTGCAACATTTACAAGGCATTCGTAAAGTTGTGGTAAACTCTGCTACCGAGCGTGTGCAGGTAGAATGGGATGCTGAACAAACGCGTTTAAGCGATGTGCTGCGGGCTATTCAGCAAGTGGGTTATAAAGCCTTACCCTTCCAGCAAGCGGATTTAGAAGCTAGTTTTGAGAAAAAGCGCCGTGGCTACATTCGCCGTTTGGGCGTAGCTGGCATTGCCTCTATGCAAACCATGATGGTGGCATTTGGCCTCTATTTTGATGATATCGATAACACCACCCGCCTGTACTTTTGGTGGCTCTCCTTGCTCTTTACAGCACCCGTAATTGTATATAGTTGCCAGCCATTTTTTGTGAATGCCATTAAAGCATTACGTTCTCGTACGCTAAATATGGATGTACCGGTTGCCCTAGCTATGTTTGTGGCTTTTGTGGCAAGTTTTTACGCCACCGTTACCGATACCGGTGATGTGTATTATGAATGCGTTACCATGTTCGCCTTTTTCTTATTATCGGGGCGCTTCCTAGAAATGCAGGCGCGCCATAAAGCAGTGGCCAATGCTGCCAATTTAATGAAGTTGATTCCCGCGATCGCCGAGCGCCAAACTAACAATGATTGGCAGCAAGTAATGGTGAAATACCTTGAGCCCGGCGATGTAATTCGCGTGCGCCCCGGGGATACGATTCCAGCTGATGGTGAGCTATTAGGTACCCAAGCGTGGTGCGATGAAGCGTTACTTACGGGCGAAAGCCGGCCAGTACAAAAACAACAGTTTGAAACCTTATATGCCGGTAGTATTAATCAAGATAGCCCAATCATGTTGCGTATCACAGCAACACGGCAGAACACATTACTCTCGGGGATTATTGCCCTACAAGATAGTGCCCTAGAGCAAAAACCAAAATTTGTTCGTTTTGCCGATGTGGTAAGCCGGTACTTTGTAGCTGCAACCTTAATTATTTCCACACTTACGCTAGTGAGCTGGTATTTTATTGACCCAAGCAAAGCATTTTGGGTAACCCTAGCAGTACTAGTGGCCACCTGCCCTTGCGCACTATCGCTAGCAGCGCCTACCGCTATGAGCGGTGCCGTTAGCCGTTTGAATCGCGCCGGTATTTTAATCAAGCATGCGGTTTTACTGGAAGCTTTGCCAAAAATCAAAACCATGTGTGTGGATAAAACCGGCACGCTCACCAAAGGTAAGTTCAGTATTGTGGCCTACCGTATTCATGCTCGCACTCATGAATCTGCCGTGTTCACTATTGCCGCAAGTATGGAAAGTTACTCAGAACATCCGCTGGCGAAACCATTTCAACGTTTGGCTGCAACTAAACCGGTTAACGATGTTACCAATATGATGGGTGCAGGCATCGCTGGAACATACAATAAACAACAATATCGGATGGGCAGCCTCGCCTTTATTCAAGAGCTGCATCCGAATTTTGCACCGCAGTTAAGCAAAGCAAACGTATTTCTTGCCAACCATGAGCAGGTGCTCGCAGAGTGGCAAGTAGATGATGAAGTTCGTAAAGATGCGCAGCAAACGATCGCTTGGTATCAACAACGCGGCATTGATATTGTAATGCTTACTGGTGATTCAGCGTTACGCGCTGAAAAACTCGCTGCGGAACTAGGTATTCACGATGTGCGCTCAGGTTTAAAACCACAAGATAAACTGCTGCATTTACAGCAAATTCAAACCAACGGCCCGGTAATGATGGTTGGTGATGGCCTAAATGATGGCCCTGTGTTGGCGGGCGCCGATGGTTCAGTAACCTTTGCCTCTGGCTCAGATCTTGCTCAATCAGGCAGTGACGTTGTAATTCTTACCGGTGAGTTAGCAGGTTTGCGGCGTTTATATGAAACCGCTTTGTTAACGCGCAAAGTAATTCGCCAGAATTTCACCTGGGCACTTGGTTATAATTTAGTGATTCTGCCCATGGCCGTTACTGGCCATGTGGGGCCTCTATGGGCTATGTTAGGTATGTCGATGAGTTCATTGATTGTAATGGCCAATTCGCTGCGCTTAATGCGCGATGTTGATTAATTTGAGGCCGCTATGGAAATTCTACATTTGATGGTTCCAATCGCAATAATTCTTGTGGTTATTGCGATCGTAATATTCTTCTGGGCTGTTCGCACCGGTCAATTCGACGATCTAGAGCGGCAAGGCTACAGCGTGCTACTAGACGAAGATAACGAGCAACCGAAAAGTGCCGCTAAAAAACAGCAAAAACAAGATACAACCAACACCAACGAAGCCAATTCCAAGCAAGGTGAGAAGCACACTGAATGAATATTGATATCGCCGCAGCATTGCTAATGGGCTTAGCGGGTAGTGGGCACTGTTTAGCGATGTGCGGTGGCCTAGCTGCAGCAATGGGCTACCAACAATCTCCCCTGCGCTTATTTTGGTATAACCTTGGCCGTATCACTAGCTATGCAATTGCCGGCGCTATTGTGGCCGCAGCGCTTGGCACTATTGGCAGTGTAAGTATCAATGGCTTTGTGTATCTGCGCATCGCGGCCGGCGTGATGATGATTCTACTGGCCTTGTATCTTATCCAATGGAATGCCGCATTGTTATGGCTAGAAAAGTTGGGAGCTGTACTTTGGCGACGAATTCAACCGCTTACTCGGAAACTCCCGCAGCAAAAAACTTCGGGCTACGTATTCGTAGGCGGTATGTTGTGGGGGTGGCTTCCTTGTGGCCTCGTATACAGTGCCCTTACCTGGGCAGCTCTCAGTGGCAATCCTGCTAGCGGCGCCGGGTTTATGCTATTATTTGGTATTGGTACCTTTCCCGCTATGTTCTTAACGGGAATATTTAGCCAAAAAATTACCCGAATATTGCAATCAAAAGGCTTTCGCTGGATTGCAGGTATACTCCTTATGGGTTACGGTATAGCTACTTTATTAATTGCTGCGAAACAGTTGCAATTTTAAGCGCAATCATTGGTGCAACTATGGCTCCGATGAGTAGGCTACAGAGGAATGCGTTGGCGATGGAGCAGAAGTTGAACAACCACATTAACTGTCAAAATTGTAGTATTAGCCAGCTATGTTTACCTTTTACGCTTGATGAAGGATCGCTATCTAAGCTTGATTCCATGATCGAGCGCAAGCGCCCGTATCAACGAGGCGACACTCTATTTCGTGCCGGCGAAAAGCTGCAAGCGCTATATGCAGTTCGTTCCGGCAGCATCAAGGTATACACCTTAAATGGGCAAGGCGAGATGCAAATTACCGCCTTCCATTTACCCGGAGATTTAGTGGGCTTTGAGGCCATTGGCTCAGGTGAGCACCGAGGTTATGCAGAAGCCATGGAAACTTCCATGGTATGCGAAATCCCCTACGGCAACTTAGAAATGTTAAGTGGCCAAGTTCCAGCGTTACGGCGCCAACTCATGCGCTTAATGAGCGATGAAATTAACGCTGACAAGCGCATGCTCACACTACTCAATACACGCACAGCTGAACAACGGTTAGCAACCTTCTTAATCGAGTTATCCAGCCGTTTTCGCGCGCGCGGGCTGTCGTCGAAAGAATTTCGCCTCACCATGACACGAGCCGAAATTGGTAACTATTTGGGCTTAACGGTGGAAACGGTTAGCCGCTTACTCGGTAAGTTTCAAAAGGCCGATTACATTGGCGTTAATGGCCGCTTGGTAACCTTATTGAACCCAGATAACCTATGCGCAGCTGCTGGATTACCGGCTCTGCCCTGCGACAATTAACCCAGCCTGCTTCGGCACGCTTTTTTATGCGTTTTAACAGGCTTCGGCTACACTGAAAGAACACTAAATAGGAGCCTTAATTTATGTTCCAACATTTACTCGTTGTTCTCGATCCAAACCAAGAAGAGCAAAAAGCGCTATCGCGCGCACTTCACCTTGCACGTTTACAGCCGGCACGCTTAACCCTATTTTTATCTATTTATGATTTTGCCTATGAAATGACCACAATGCTCTCGGGCGAAGAGCGTGAACAGATGCGGCAAAGCCTGGTAGCAGACCGTGAACAATGGATTCAAGGATGCCTAGAGAAGTTTGATGTAAGCCAACATCGCATCGAAATCTGTGTACAGTGGCATCATCGTCCGTTTGAAGCCATTATTCGCAAAGCTATTGAAAGTGATTGCGATTTGATTGTTAAAGGTACCCGCAAACACGATACCCTGCATAGTGTTATTTTTACTCCTACGGATTGGCATCTGTTACGGAAAGCGCCATGCCCTGTATTGTTGGTAAAAGATCGTGATTGGCCACAACATGGTTCAGTGTTAGCTGCGGTAAATGCCGGTAGCGATAGCGAAGTGCACCAAACGCTGAACGAGCGCATTACCAAAGCGGCTGGCTATATCAGTAAAAAACTCAACTCACATTTACATTTAGTAAACTGTTACCCGGGTGCTCCTGCGGCTATAGCCGTTGAGATACCTGAGTTTGATACGCATCAGTATCAAGTGAGTGTTCGTGAGCATCACGAACTTGCGTTAGCCGAAGTGGCTCGTAAAGTAGACGTTGAATTTACCGGTTTGCACCTTCGTGAAGGTATGCCAGATAACGAGATTCCCAAAGTAGCGAAAGAACTAGATGCTGAGCTTGTTGTACTAGGCACTATTGGCCGCACAGGAATTACCGCCGCTTTGCTTGGTAATACCGCGGAGCACGTTATTGAGCAGCTAGATTGCGATCTTTTGGCCATTAAGCCTGAAGGGTTTCGCTCTCCTTTAGCCAAGGAATAGTAAAGATCAAATGAAGGATTAACCCAATAGAGCGCTACTTTCCACGTTGTTAGCAAGCACACATCTCGATATACTAGCCGCCGAAAAATTTAGGCGGCTTTTCTTTTTGCTAATTTTGCGTGAAAACACTCGCTAAAGTAGTAGGTAAAGCACTCAGTAATTATATAGGTAGATAACTACGTAGGTAGGTAACTATGCAAAATATGCAAAATACCTCTCAGAGAGCGAGTATCGTTAATACGCCCGATGCCAATGAACAGGCAATGGCAACGAACGATAGCAACGCCAGTAAGCGCGCGAAATACAGCTTGAACAAACTGGAAAAGCGAATTCGGCGGGCGGCAGGCCAAGCGATAGAAGATTTTGCAATGATCGCAGATGGCGACCGAATTATGGTGTGCTTATCGGGCGGTAAAGACAGTTATACCCTACTCACTACCCTGCAGTACTTCCAGAAAGTAGCCCCGATAAAGTTTGAATTAATTGCCGTTAATCTTGATCAGAAACAACCAGGCTTTCCTGAACACATTTTGCCAGAGTATCTAGCCACGCAAGATGTAGCCTTCAGAATTATTGAAGAAGATACTTATTCTATTGTTAAAGGTAAAATTCCTGCCGGTAAAACCACCTGTAGTTTATGCTCGCGTTTACGCCGCGGTATTTTATATAAAACAGCCCAGCAGTTGGGCGCTACTAAAATTGCACTTGGCCACCACCGCGACGATATTCTAGAAACGTTGTTTTTAAATATGTTCTATGGTGGTGCACTGAAATCCATGCCGCCAAAACTAGTAAGTGACAACGGCCAACATGTGGTAATTCGCCCGCTTGCTTATGTGCGAGAAAAGGACATTAGCAAATATGCCGCGGCTCAGAACTACCCGATCATTCCTTGTAATTTATGCGGCTCACAAGAAAATCTGCAGCGTAAAGTGATCAAAGATTTATTAAAAACTTGGGATCGCCAGTATCCTGGGCGAATCGAAAGCATGTTTAAGGCGCTCACGAATGTAGTACCGAGCCATTTAGCAGATTATAAGTTATTTGATTTCAAAAATTTGGCCCCTACGGGCGTTGCCAATCCAAATGGTGATACCGCATTTGATCAGGCCACATTCACTGATGCAAGACAGTATTTAGGTGAGAATGAGCTAGATGATGAGCGCTCCGAGCCACCTGCAGAGTTACAGATACTGAAGCTCTAAGGGGTTCTGAACAGCAAGCGCAAGTTACTGTGCTTGCGCCTGCAACGTGCCTTCATTAAAGGTTTCTCTTACATCACGAATAATTGGCAAATTCACCCGAATCATCTGATTGAGCTCGTGGATATAATCCTCTCCACGCTCTGAATAGGCCAGCAATCCGTGTGTTAATGGTTGCGCTGTTACTTGCTTACCATCGGTACGCAGATCAGCTCGTATTTGGCGTAAATCCTGATAGGCATGGTGCGTATTTAGATTGCGGATATAGCTGCGCACTGAAGCGGTAACGCTATCAAATTTGCGCACTTCATAAATTTGCCCTTCTGGCCGTGAATTTGGCACAATTCCACAGCCCGGTGACCAACACCATTCCCCGAACAAGTTGTTAGCTTCACGCGCGAAGCGCGATGTACCCCAGCCAGATTCATTTGCTGCCTGAATTAACACTAAGGTATCGGGTATTACATCTACGCGGCGCAGTAAAGTTGCAAACATCTCGCTACGATTGGTTGTTTCTACGCGATAATGCAGTGCTAACTCGCTTAACCAGCGATTCTCTCTACTGCTAATTTGCGCACCAGAACGATGCATTTCATGTAACCGCTCTAACTGGCTCCGTTGTTGCAAAATAAGTGTGTTCTGTTCTTCAATTGCAGGCATTAAAAAGTTGAAAAACTCTGTTTTGCGTGTGGGAATATCACGAATCTCTGCAAATGCAGGTAATTCTGCACCTCTACGTACTCTTTTTAGAGTAACCGGAGGTAACGCGCTGGTTACTGCTTTTTCAGCTGTAACATCACGTTTCTCTGCCATATCACGACCACCCATATCAAACACTAAACTCAGTACTAATGCGCTCAGAGCAAGAACAAAGATAACCACGATCAACTTAAATTTTAATTGCATAGTTCACCAATAATCGATGCTATTTATCGAAAGAGAGGTATGTTTCACTGCCATAATCTCAATCTACTAAAGTACACTTTACCTTATTTTTGCAAAAAATAAGAGCACCCGAAGGTGCTCTGCTGTTGCAACTAAGGCTGCGGATGGTTAAATAAATATACGTAAGTTGCACGAATATCGTTTAATCATAGGCGTTTAAGCCGTAAATTCATCATTATTAGAAGTACTTTCTGCATCGTAAATTGCCGCTGAAGAATGTTTGTTTATACCCAAGATATCGCGATAGCATATGGCGATAGCGTGATAGAACGTTGGCATTACCCATATGATCATTAGATATACGGAAACACCAGCAAAAACAGCAACTAAAAACGCATTACCTGTGCCCGCACCATGCAACGCCATGCCGATAATCGCCGGAATCAGCGACAACATAGCCAATAGAAACAGCGCTAAGTGGATAATGAAGATGCCAAAAAAGCGTTTCGAGATCAGTAGGAACGAATAGTAAGCGCCATTCAACGGGCTAACTTTCGCACCAGCTACTAGCATCAGGTTGAGTACAAAAGTAATTTGAAAAAATATCGCCCACAGCATGGCAAACAACATTGGAATACCGAAAAACATGGGTAATTGTGCAATCAGTGCAGCGATTAATGCAGTTGCGATTAAACTCCAGGGCTGTTTCAAGTAATCGAATACTTGCCTCGCCACAGCGGGTGCAGCAATTACATTTCGCAATGCAATAAACTGGATACCCGCGAGTAATGGGGTCCAAATAATCACTTGCACAGCCGAGAATACCAAATTAAAGGATTCAGCTTCAGTATCCATATTCATTAGCTGAGCAATAATAAACACCAGCATAAAGGCCGCAAAGGTTACCAATGAAGCCCATAATAGGCCCCCTACAACCGGCTTACGTTTGGCTTTGGTAGTATCGAACGCCTCTTGTAGTACTTTGTTCGCATCTACTTTATCGGTGGAGTTCAATGCCTTCTGAACGTTACCGCTGAAATCGTGCTGTTGTTGGTTATCCATTCGTGCTCTGTATCCTTCGTGATAAGGTAATTTTTTGCTATTATCAGGTTTCGCTTGCCAAAATGCTAGGAAAACACATTGTTACGCCCATACGCAAAAAAATCGCGGCCGAAACCCACTACGCCAACTTTAGTGATGTTCAATAAACCCATGAATGTACTCTGCCAATTCACCGGTGAAGAGCACGATATCACACTTGCGCAATTCATTAATGTAGCCAATGTATATCCCGCTGGGCGTTTAGATAAAGATAGTGAAGGCCTGTTATTGCTTACCGATGATGGTGGTTTGCAAGCGCGTATTGCGTCACCAAAGTTTAAAATGCCGAAAACGTACTACGTACTAGTAGAAGGCGAACCAAACGCTGCAGCATTAACGCTACTGCGCAGTGGCGTGCAGTTAAAAGATGGCGTTACAAAACCTGCCCAAGTAAGCATAGTTGCAGAACCCACTTGGTTATGGCCACGCACGCCGCCGGTGCGCATTCGCAAAAACATTCAAGATACTTGGTTAAGGATCACCATTAGCGAAGGCCGCAATCGGCAAGTACGCCGCATGACAGCGCATATTGGCCACCCTACTCTACGCTTAATCCGCACCCAGATAGGCCCTTACAAATTAGCTGATCTGGCTTGTGGAGAGTACCGGAAGATCCCTGTTTAACTAGCCTAAATAACGAAAAAAAGGTAAAATCCGCGCCTCTTTTATCAATTCCCTAACGTAAAGGTTGTGAGCACCCCCATGAGTACACCTGTTTCCGATCGCATTTGCGCTTTAACTACCCCAGCACAACGCCAAGAAAATGCGAAACTTCGTGTAATCGTTGGTATGTCGGGTG
>NZ_JBLRWZ010000046.1:0-11146 GCF_047920995.1 Aliidiomarina sp. | reverse complement strand
CGTAAACGCCTTTCGCTTTTAATACTTCAGCAGCGATTGCTACCGTGGTGTTCACTGGGTTGGTAATAATTCCGATACATGCTTTCGGGCAAGTATCAGCAATATTTTCAACTAGATTTTTAATGATGCCAGCGTTCATGTTGAACAAATCTGAACGATCCATACCTGGCTTACGCGGAACACCTGCTGGAATCAATACAACATCGGCGCCTGCAAGTGCATCAGTTAAGTTCTCTTTGCCATAACCTTTTACGCTTACCGAGGTTGGAATATGGCTCAAATCAACAGCAACACCCGGCGTTACTGGCGCAAGGTCGAACAAGGCAAGGTCTGTACCAGCTGGAAGCTGGGTTTTTAATAGCAAAGATAACGCCTGACCGATACCGCCAGCGGCGCCTAAAACTGTTACTTTCATAATGCACTCCAATCAATCTGTTGCGGGGGCTAAACCTTAGCCGATTAGGCCCCAAAAAACAATAAAACGCGTGTTTAATTCGCCTTGCAGAGCACTGTTAAACACTCGGAAAACTAGGTGTTATGGAAAAAATCCGATACACTGTGCTTCTATTCAATTAAATTAACAATTAGACAAAAGTATGGCTGCTCACCAACAAGATTTGCTCATAGAAGCGTTTCGCGAACTACTGAAAGAAGAATGCTACGCATCACAAGCGGAAATCGTGGATGCGTTGCAAGATCGTGGCTTCGATGGCATGAACCAATCGAAAGTTTCCCGCATGCTCAGTAAATTCGGTGCTGTGCGCGCTCGTAATGCGCGCGAAGATATGGTGTATTGCTTACCGCCAGAATTGTCTATGCCTTCGGCACGCAGTTCAGTGCGCCAGCTGGTTCTGGATGTAGAGCACAATGATGTAATGGTAATTATCCGCACTACGCCGGGTGCTGCCCAGCTCATTGCGCGCTTGCTCGATTCAGTAGGGCGAAAAGAAGGTGTGCTAGGAACCATTGCTGGCGATGATACAATTTTCATTGCGCCGGTAAAAGTAACCGAAATCGATGCAACTTTAGCCAATATCCAGCGCTTATTTGAAAGCCATTAGCCTGCTATTCGCCGGCCGTTCAGCGGCCGCCAAGCTGTTCCAGCCACTGTAACGGTGGCGCAAAATAAGCACTGGCATGTTCCACATTCTCGAATTCCAGCAGCGGATCAGCCAACCCTTTCTCATCTACCGTAAAGCGATTACGAATCCAGCTATCTAATACATCTGCTTGGTTGGCAAACAATAAGCTCATTTCTTGGGGCCGCTGCAAGCCACCGAACGGCATGTGCAAACGCCACAAATCACCCGCCGTTTTATCTGCATGGCTTGGTTCTTTATTGCTTTTAATGATACGTCCGGAAAGTTTATCGCGGCCCATAATGCGTTCTTGCTCGGCTTGCGTTAGGGCCGCAAAGCGCTGCACATCTTGCTTACTAAAAAACAACCAGAAGAAACTACCACCTGCAAATTCCGGATCATGCTCGGCGCTAATCAAGGTGCGTTCGCGCCGGGTTGGCCCTGCCATGTGCTCGTTCATGTATTTAAAGCCAAACAAATCGCGGCCATCTAAACAACGAAACGGGGCATGCTGCTCGGCTAATACCACCACATCATCAAGCCAGTGCAACAGCTGCAAGCCTGCTAAATAATTTGCATCGGCGCGATCAGAGCGAATTACCATCACTAAATCGAAAGGAGTTACCGGCAGCGGATGCTCACTGCGCACGTAATCAGGAATATTCTTTAAGCCCTGAGGGCGGCTTTGCGGAGCCAGTACATCCCAATAGGGTTCGCCAACACCAAGGGTAGCCGTAAGCAATGCTTCCGAGAAACGATCCGCTAGCTGCGTACTTTGCATTGGAAACTGCGCCAGTTTTTGGCGAATTTTCCGTACATCTTCCGAAGTAACGTGCATCAGCATCACTAATGCATGCAAACTTGCTTCGGCACATACACCGGCTTGTGAACGAATTAACTGCCCCATGTTAACTGACCCATGTTAATTGACCCATATTAATTGACCCATGTTATGTCCTTATGAACCCATGATCTTCATTATGGTAAACGCTTACCTATTTTCTACTTATCTTTGCGATCACGCCACCAAGTTTGTACTTGGCGAATGCGGCTGCGTAATGACGTATTCGTAGCCGAGCCGGTATAGCGGCCTTTAAAAATATGCCGAATACGATATACACCTGGCACATTCACTGGCTGGCCTTGGCTGTTTAGCAGCCAACGAAACGCCCGATCTTCATAGCATTTCTGCCAAGTAGCCGCCGGCGTTTGATACACCGACATGGCATCACAATAGCCCATTTCTCGCGCCGCATCACCATGGGTTATTTGCAGGGGTCCGGTGGCCTTCGTTATTTGCTTGCTGATGAATTCGGTACCATCAAGAGCAACGATTTGCGGCTCGGCAGCTTTCTGCAACAGCGGATCATCTTCCGCTAGTAACGAGGTAACCCGTTCTTCTTGTGGGAACACTAACGGCGCTTCGCACCCTTGCAATTCCTTCGCTAGGCTATCTAATGCGCCTGCATGAAACACCACATCACAATCGGTAAACCACACCCAATCAGCGCTGCTATTTAACGCCGCATGGTTGCGGCCAATGCCGCGGCGAAACAGCTGCTCTTTCGGTAATGCTCGCCACTGCCAAACCACGTTCGGCACTTGCTGTTGCGCAAAAAACGTAAGTAACTCTACGGCTTTTGTATCTTCTTCGCTGTAATACACGGTCATCGTAATATCCATATCACGCGGTGGGTGCTGCACCAATGAGCTGAGCTGATATGCTTGCAGATGAGCATACTGCCAACAATGGCTCACTATCTCTAAATGCAGCCTACCCGTTTTGCCCGGGTAGCGTGATTTTGGTTTTGGATACAAACCACGAATCGGTAACACACCGCTTACTGCCAAACGAGCCAGTTGCCCTTGAATACCACGATACCAACGCTGCGGAGCTACCCGCACTGAATCTGCCTGCATGTATTATATCTCGTTGCGTAAGTTAAATTACTACTGCCCTTGTGCACAGTTCGCACTCAGCGCCACGCACAAAAAAACCCGTGTTGTGATGCTACACCATCACGCCACGGGTTTCATCTACGCATTGCGTAACTAGTACTTGGCTGGCGTTCCAGGTGCTGGCAATGCTGCACGAATGAAATCACGCACATGCTCGTTGGAAAGCCGGAGATCATCGCGGCGTAAATACATCATATGGCCGCTGCGGTAGCCTTCAAAGAATAAGCGATCTTTCATTTTTCCGCTTGGATCCATTTGCCACATGCTGTATTTCGCATCGAAGTAGTTGGTAGCGCCATCGTAGTAGCCTGATTGGAATAATACGTTTAAGAACGGATTTTGTGCCATCGCTTGGCGAAGGTTCTCACCAGTATTGTTACCGCTGCGATCCCAAGGACGCACTGGGCCAAACATGTTATACGAAACATCAGTTTTAAAGCCTAGCTCTTCACGTAAATAGTAGTTGATAGCAGGCGTGAACGAATGCAACCAAGAGGTAAGCTCAGAGTTAAAATCTGGGCGTACGCCAACATCTTTGCGATCCAAGCCTTTGTAACGCGAATCTAAACGCCCTACGGTGTGGCCTTCATGGCGCAATAGCTCTTTCCAGAAAAATGCCGTATCCACATCCAAGTTACTCTGCAGAACAGCTTCAACAGAAATACCAGAATAGCGCGCTACTTGCTCTGCTATGGCTTGTTTTTCATCGGCTGGTAACCAAGCTCCTTTTGCTAAGGCAGGTAAATACTGGTTAATGGTGAACTCTTCTACTTTCGGCAATAAATCGTATAAATCGCCTGCTTGTAAATCATCGGCTAACTGGCCGTGATACCATGCAGCTGCGGCGAAATACGGCAGGCGGTTGGCGGCTTTAACTGGCCCATCACGATCGATACCCATATCGGTTGGCGATACTAAAATTACGCCATTTAGGTACATCCAATGTGCATTTTGCAGCTGCAAGGCCATACCCGCTACACGGGTAGTGCCATAGCTTTCACCAATTAAGAACTTCGGTGAGCGCCAGCGGTTGTAACGCGTAACAAAGGTATTTACCCACTCAGAAAGGTAACGAATATCTTCATTCACGCCAAAAAACATTTTTTGCTGCTCGGCACGCGAAGGCATGCGGCCATCAGGGCCTGGCAACACTCGAGAATAGCCAGTGTTTACCGGGTTCACAAACACAATATCGGCAACATCTAATACTGAATAGGGGTTCTGCTGCACGCCATAAGGCTGGGTAGGAAAACCTTCTTCATCGAGCAATAAGGTTTTCGGGCCGGTGTAAGCGATGTGCATCCACACCGAAGCAGAGCCTGGGCCACCATTAAAGGAAATCAGCAATGGCCGGCTTTCTTGATTACGCACGCCTTGGCGTTCGTAGTAGGTGTATTGCAAGGTTGCTGTTGGGTGGCCTTCATCATTCCACACCGGAAGGGTGCCTGCATACGCCTTATAGTTAACTCGCTCGCCGTTAATTTGCGCACGATGCTCGGTTTCTACAACCGTTTCAATTGCAATACTGAGTTGATGTTCATTGCTAGATTGCGCCATAGCTTGCGCCATGAAGCCAGCTTGCACTAGCACTAGGGCCAGCCAGAACACGCCTTTATTTAAGGTGTTCATATTATTCCTCGTTACTCTCGTTACTATTATGGTAAGTAGCAAATATTTCTGCGAACAAAGGTTGTAAGAAGCTCGCACCATATTCATTTAAATGATCATCATCAAAATAAAGTGGTGTGCCATCTTTATCACCCCAACAAACTGCATCATCACAAAATATTGGCACTGGGTCGAGTAAACGCACGCCACATTCGGTGGCTGCCTGTTCTAGCGCGGCGAGTATCACCTGCTGCCGTGCATAATAGTGCTGCAATGGCACATTTACGCGTTCAGCCTCACCTTGAAATAACCGCGTACGCGCCATTTGTTGGGGAACACTTACGAACATTTCAGGAATTGGTTTCAACATATACACAGGCCGATGCTCGGCAAACTCGCAAGCGGTATCCACAATCGCGGTAGTAAACTCAGAAAAAAATGCAGCATCGCGATGTCGATGTGGCGCGTTTACATAGAACTCAGGCCGTTCATCTGCACCATCTACTTCCTCTGGATCTCGGCTAATTACATATTGAGCGAAACGATTCACCATTAGCAGAGGTATATGTGCCGGCAAATTAGTACTCTGAGCAAGCGCGTAATCAATGAAATCTTCGCAACGAAAACGCGAGCTCTGCGCCGATTGAATATCCTCGATTGTGGGGCACCCGGTAAGGCTCCAATCCAGCACATGTAAATCTTTACTTGGTAGCGCAGCTTTGGCACTCAACATCATCGAAGCAGCATGGCTATCACCCAGCACAATTAAGCCTAACTCTGGCCCACCATAAGTGCATTCGGCAGCCATGCCAAGGGCACTTGATTGGGTACAGGTATCACGCTGTGGGTTCACGTTAAAAGCCGCCGCAGTAAGTTGTTCCACTTCCGCGGGCAATCGTTTCGGTAAATCACCTGCTCGTACCCACTTTGCTGGCACCATAACCATAATAATTGCAGCTATAAAAATCGCCGTTAGTTGCCGCTTTCGTTGGCCATAAAACCAATTGCGCACTGGGTTTTCAATCAATCGATAAGAAAGATCACCGAACAGCAAACTCACGGCAATTGCTGCCGTTACCGCTAACACCGATGTTTGCATACCTGCGAAAAACAGCAGCACAGCAAATGGCCAATGCCATAAGTAAATCGAATAAGAACGGCTGCCAAGCCATTGAGCTATAGGGTGCGCAATTAGCATGTTCTGCTGTTGCGCAACGGCAAGCACTAGCATAGTGCCTACTACTGGAATTAATGCCCACGCTCCCGGCCAAACGAGTTCGGCATGGAAAAAAACGAACGGCAGCACCATTAGCAGCCAGCCCAAGCCATAGGCTGCGTTCTTTGCGGTAGCAGTGAAGCGGGGCCTCCCCTGCCAACGAGTGAGGAAAAATACCAAGCCCCCTGCGGCCATTTCCCATGCCCTCGCTGGTAGCAAATAAAATGCTGCATTCGCATCGCGCGGGGAAATGTAAATGCTATATATTAGTGAGATGAAAAATACACTAAATAAAACTAAGAACAACGCGGTAAGGTTTCGTTGAAAAAGGCGATATGCAGCCCAGAGTAAAACCGGAAACAACAAATAAAACTGCCACTCTACCGCTAAACTCCACGTATGCAGCAGCCATTTTTCATGAGCATCACTATCGAAGTACCCTGCCGCTCCGGCAAAATCAATGTTCGATACAAATGCCACTGCATAACTGGTTTGTGAAGCGAGTTCTTGATAATCAGGAGTAGGTAAAAAGAACCAGCCAGCCGCGAGCAGAAGCAGCAGCATTACATACAAAGCTGGCATAATTCGTTTAGCACGGGCGAGATAAAATAAGCGAAAACTGAATTTATTTGCGCTCAGGCCGCTTACGATAATATCGGTCATCAAGTAACCGGAAATCACGAAGAAAATATCTACGCCCGTGAACCCGCCACTAAATCCGGGCACTAAAAAATGAAATAGCACCACAGACACCACAGCCCACGCACGTAGGCCGTTAATATCATTTCGAAAACCCGATTTAGTTACATCAAACTGCATGATTGCATCTCTTACTGATCATCCCGAGCGCGGCTTCTGCGAGGGTAACGCTCAGCAAATAAAGCCATTTCGGGAATTAATATCCCGCAGCATACCCATCTTTGCGGCTTTCTGAAGCGCCAATGTAATAGCCACGCTCATCATACCAAATCGCTTGATAACCCCCGAATGGCCCTACCGCCTCTTGTAAGCGATGGCCCATTTTGGTGAGCTCACGGCGAGTATTATCGGAAAAGCCATTTTCTAAACTGAGCACGCCACCATCGGTCATGATTTCTCCGGTAGGTTGGCTTGAGCCCGAATGCAAAATTCGTGGCGCATCGCCTGCTTCTTGTAAGTTCATGCCAAAATCAAGAATGTTAATCAGAATCTGCGCATGCATTTGTGGCTGCGTGCCGCCGCCCATAACGCCATAGCTCATTACCGGCTTGCCATCTTTGGTAACAAACGCCGGAATAATGGTGTTAAATGGCCGTTTACCCGGCTCGAACACGTTCATGTGCCCTTCTTCAAGCGCAAATAATTCACCCCGATTTTGCAGCACAAAGCCTAAGCCTGTTGGGGTAATACCAGAACCCATACCCCGATAATTACTTTGAATTAAAGACACCATATTGCCATGCTTATCAGCCGTAGTAAGGTATATCGTATCGCCGGTCATCGGCGGATTACCGGGTTCATAGCTGCGGCCTGCGCGCTCTGGGTTAATCAGCTGAGCGCGTTCTTGGGCATATTCTTTGGAAATCAGCCAATCTACTGGAATATCGTTGAAGGCCGTATCAGAATAAAATTTCGCACGGTCTTCAAAGGCCAACTTCTTCGCTTCCACGAAATGGTGAATGTACTCGGGGCTATCGAAACCCATTTCGGCTATATCAAACTGCTCTAAAATGTTGAGAATCTGCAGCGCAGCAATACCTTGCGTGTTCGGTGGCATTTCCCACAAATCGTAACCACGATAGTTGGTAGATACCGGATCTACCCACTCCGAATAATGCGCAGCCATATCCTCATAGGTTAAAAAGCCGCCGTGTTCTTGCACAAACTCACCGATGGTGCGAGCAATATCACCGCGATAAAATGCATCACGCCCACCGCTGGCAAGCTTCTTATAGGTGTTAGCTAAATCCGGATTGCGGAACATATCGCCTTTTTGAGGTGGCTTGCCATCCTTCATGAATACATCACGGAAGCCAGGGAAATCTTGTAACACAGCTGCGTTCGTGCCGAAATAGTAAGCAATTACTTCGGTAACTGGGAAGCCATTTTCCGCATAGTGAATTGCCTCGGCGAGTACATCCGGCATTGGCATAGAGCCAAACCGATCATGCATTTCAAACCAACCATCTACCGCGCCCGGCACCGAGATTGGCAATACACCACGCTGTGGAATACTTTCGTAGCCATTTTCTACGAAGTAATCGAGCGACAAACTCTGAGGAGAGCGCCCAGAAGCATTTAAACCGTAGAGTTGGCCACTTTCCGCGTGCCAAATAATCGCGTATAAATCACCGCCAATACCGTTACCAGTAGGCTCTACCAAGCCTAATACAGCATTTGCTGCGATGGCCGCATCAATGGCGTTGCCACCTGCCTTCATTACATCGAGTGCCACTTGCGTAGCCAAACCTTGGCTGGTGGCGGCCATCGCTTCCGGCGCCATTACTTCCGAACGGGTAGCGAAATGGTGGCCCGTAATTCTATCCGCAGCTACAGCCGTAAAAGCAGCGCTTGCCACAAGCGCAGTAACCGCTGCCTTTTTTAAAAATAAGTGCATGGTAATCTCCAGCGTGTTTAAGTAGGCGCTTTAATTACATAATCGATCAGCAATTGCTGCGCACTTTGTTTTTGGCGCAGAAACGCCATTACGTTAGCTTCCTGCTGGGGTTCATCCAATCGAAACAGAACTTTATATTTTTTGTAGGTGAATTCACGATAATCAGTAATGCCCAGCATTTCAAGCTCTGGGCAAACCGGAAACTGCTTCGGGTTATTGGCTAACTTGTTTTCCGTGGCTAAAACCAACTCGCGCACGATTGCACTAGCCTCTACCTCGCCTATAAATTGGTTCATGTAACGAATCAGAATGGTTAGCGTTACTTGAGCAACAGGCGTGTAATTTACGCGCGTTCTTGCTGTATTCATATTTGTTCAGATCCTAATCTTGTGAATCCAAACCTACTCGCTGCAAAAGCTCATCTGCACCGATAGTTCTAGCCTCGCGAATATCCCGCTCAGCAAGGTTCATAAGCTTAAGAAGCGCAATACCTTCGTCGCGTATTCGCGCACTCGCTTCTGATTCTATTCGATATACCGGGGTACCACCTTGGGTAACCACAATAGGTTCTTCAACATCAAGAGTTGCCGCATTTTGCTTTATATAACTGATGGTTTTAATTTGCATAAGAACCTCGTAAACACTTACTCATAATAGAACGCAGCGCAAAATAGAACACCGTCCAAAGTAGAACACAGTAAGGCAGTCCAAGTATGAACTATTTATAGACCATTTGTCATAAATTCACAAGATTGAAGCCCCAAGAAGCAAAAAGCCCAGCACTTAAATAAGTACTGGGCTTTGTTCTTACCAATCTAAATTTACATCAACCACTTGATTACTCTGCTTACGCAACAGTCTTCAAGCAGCAATCCTTAGGCAACAATCCTTAAGCAACATTAATCGTAGGAATAATGCTGTCTTTAGCTTTTTGCTCCGCAGCGCGGAAATCAGGCATTTGATCGAAGTTTAAGTACTTATACACTTCGCCAGCCATCGCATCGATGTTTTGTGCGTATTCCATATACTCTTCGCGGGTTGGGATTTTGCCCAAAATCGCGCCTACTGCAGAAAGCTCGGCAGAAGCAAGGTACACGTTTGCACCATCACCCAAACGGTTCGGGAAGTTACGCGTTGAAGTAGAAAGCACAGTCGCACCGGCTTTCACGCGCGCTTGGTTACCCATACACAATGAACAGCCAGGCATTTCAGTGCGCACACCGTTGCGGCCGTAAATATTGTAGTAACCTTCTTCCATCAATTGCGCTTCGTCCATCTTCGTTGGTGGCGCGATCCACAATTGCGTGTTCAGTGGCTTGGTGTTTTGCTCAAGCAATTTACCAGCCGCACGGAAGTGGCCAATGTTGGTCATGCAAGAACCGATGAACACTTCATCTACTTTATCGCCAGCAACATCTGATAAGGTTTTCGCATCATCAGGATCGTTCGGGCAGCAAAGAATTGGCTCTACGATTTCATTCAAATCGATTTCCACAACTTCTGCATATTCCGCATCTTTATCGGCTTGCATTAGTTCTGGGTTCGCCAACCACTCTTCCATTTTCTGCGCGCGGCGCTCAAGCGTGCGCACATCGCCGTAACCTTCAGCCATCATCCAACGTAGCATGGTAATGTTTGAACGAAGGTATTCCGCAATTGATGCTTCTGAAAGCTTAATTGTACAACCTGCAGCTGAACGCTCTGCCGAGGCATCAGAAAGCTCAAACGCTTGCTCAACAGTTAAATCATCTAACCCTTCGATTTCTAAGATGCGGCCAGAGAAGGCATTTTTCTTACCGCGTTTCTCCACAGTAAGTAGGCCTTGCTTGATACCGTATAAAGGAATGGCATGTACCAAATCACGCAGGGTAACGCCCGGCTGCATTTTGCCTTTGAAGCGTACCAATACAGATTCAGGCATATCTAACGGCATTACACCGGTAGCTGCAGCGAAGGCTACTAAGCCTGAGCCTGCAGGGAACGAGATACCCAGTGGGAAACGAGTATGCGAATCGCCACCCGTACCTACGGTATCTGGCAACAACATGCGGTTTAACCAGCTGTGGATAATGCCATCACCTGGGCGTAGCGATACGCCGCCACGATTCATAATGAAATCTGGCAACGTGTGCTGGGTATCGATATCTACTGGCTTCGGATAAGCGGCCGTGTGGCAGAATGATTGCATTACCAAATCAGCATTAAAGCCTAAACACGCGAGATCTTTTAGCTCATCACGAGTCATTGGGCCGGTAGTATCTTGCGATCCTACCGTGGTCATGCGTGGCTCACAGTAAGTACCTGGGCGAACACCTTCGATGCCGCACGCTTTACCTACCATTTTTTGCGCTAGGGTAAAACCTTTACCGCTATCGTTTGGCTGCTCTGGTGCACGGAATAAATCGTGATGGCCCAAACCTAAAGATTCACGAGCTTTAGTGGTTAAACCACGGCCAATGATAAGGTTGATACGGCCGCCAGCGCGTACTTCATCGATAATTACATCGGAAGCATATTCATATTCAGCGATTACTTCGCCGGCTTCGTTTTCAATCTTTCCTGCGTATGGATAAATGTGAATTACATCACCCATATTCATTTGGTCTACATCGGCTTCGAATACCAAAGTTCCAGTATCTTTCATGGTATTGAAGAAGATAGGTGCTACTTTACCGCCAATACAAATAC
>NZ_JBLRWZ010000045.1:0-11741 GCF_047920995.1 Aliidiomarina sp. | reverse complement strand
CGGATAGCTCAGTCGGTAGAGCAGAGGATTGAAAATCCTCGTGTCGGTGGTTCGATTCCGCCTCCGGGCACCATTATTTCAAAGGCCTCGCTAGCAATAGCGGGGCTTTTTTTCTAGTTTTTTAGCTCGGATTCGTTATTTCCGCCTCCATTTTGTGGCTGTTCACGACAGGGAAAAACGATGCACAGAATCACGAGAGTATCTTCAGTTCGATAACACACATGCTAATACACCTCAAGAAATCCTAAAAAAACCTTTCCTTTATGTTGCTTATTTGTTACACAGCTAAGTAGCAAGTATAAATTGCAAGTAACTGGAGATTCACATGAAAGCATTTCGAAAAAGCCCATTAGCATTGTTAATTGCAGCCGTTCTAGCTCCTCATGCGTTAGTTGCCCAAGAGGCTAGTTCAACATCTAATCAACAAGAAACCTCGGAGCGTGTGGAGCGTATAGTTGTAACAGGTACTCGGGTTGCTGGCCGATCCGCAGAAGAATCCACCGCTGCAGTTGATATTGTGCGCGGTGAAGATATGGCTCGCGCCGGCATTACTGAGTTAAATCAAGCTCTTTCGGTAGCCTTACCTTCATTTAATTTTCCTCGCCCGGGATTAGCCGATGGCACTGATACAGTGCGGCCGGCGAGTTTACGAGGCCTTGCTCCGGATCAAACCCTTGTATTGGTGAATTCAAAACGCCGCCATTCTGCTGCTTTAGTGAACGTTAATGGCACAGTAGGCCGGGGATCTTCGGCAGTTGATTTAAACACTATTCCACTCGGTGCTGTTCAATCTGTTGAGGTTCTCCGTGATGGTGCCTCGGCGCAATATGGTTCTGATGCCATCGCAGGCGTAATTAATGTGCGCTTACGGGAAGCTAGAGAAGGTGGTTCTGTGTCGTTACAATACGGCTGGCGGGATACCAAATACACTGTTCCAACTACCCCTGTTCCGGCGGGCGCTAACTGGGGCGCACCAAGTGAAATTTCCCGAAGCCGCAGTGATGGCGAAACCTTAACGTTAAATGCGTGGACTGGCTTCGCTCTTACCGATGATGGCTTCCTCACACTTGCATTAGAATATAAAGACCAAGAGCGAACTGAGCGCGGTGGTTGGGATCATCGCCAACAATATAACCTAATAGATGGAGAGTTTGATCCTCGAGAGGCAACATTCGATCGATTCAACGCATGGTATGGGGAACCTGAGGTAGAACAACTAACCTTATTCGCCAATGCGGGTATTAACCTAGACGATGGCTCAAAACTATATGGCTGGGCATCCTATCAAAATCGCCAAGCTGTATCTGCCGGCTTCTATCGCACAGCGCGAGATGCTCGTAACGTTCCAGAGATTTATCCTGATGGTTTTCTTCCGCTGATAGCTCCTGATGTAGATGATATGAGTTTAGCCGCCGGTTATGAGTGGCAAGCCGGCGATTGGGCAATGGATACCTCTGTGGTATTTGGCCAGAACGAAATGATGTTCACCATTAAGAATACCTTAAACCGCTCATTGGGTGTGGCCAGTGGCACCGAATTTGATGCTGGTGGCTACCGCTACAATCAACTTGTATACAACTTATCAGGCGCGCGCTTTTATGATGTTGAAGGATTAGCCTCACCATTAAGTGTAGCAGTGGGTGCAGAAGCACGACGCGAAGAATATCGGATTTTTGCTGGTGAGCCCAATTCATATATCAATGGCGGTGTAACACTAAACGGCAATGCCACAGCTTCTGGTTCGCAAGTTTTTCCTGGCTTTCGGCCAAGTAATGCGATTAACGAGAATCGCAATGCCGTGGGTGCCTATGTTGATCTAGAAGCGGAAGTTACGTTAGATTGGCTGGTTTCTGGAGCTTTACGAATAGAAGACTATTCTGATTTCGGTAATACCGTTACCGGAAAAATCGCAACACGCTATGATATTAACGAAGATTTCGCGATTCGAGGGTCTATCCAAAATGGATTTCGGGCACCATCGCTTCAGCAACAATACTTCACTGCAACATCAACAAACTTTATCAATGGTATACCATTTGATATCACCACATTCCCAGTTGCTGATCCCGTAGCTGTGGCCCTTGGCGCACAACCGCTAGATGCAGAAGAATCGATTAACTTTTCAATCGGTACTGTAATGCGGTTTGGTGATGTTTCGGTAACAATAGACGCCTATCGTATCGATATTGATGATCGTATCGTACTTTCTGAAAACCTAACGCAAGCGAATGTTCGTGAGTTTTTAAGCGAACAAGGGTTTATTGGAATTGGTGGTGGCCGCTTCTTTATTAACGGTGTTGATACCGAAACTCAAGGGGTAGATGTTGTTGTTTCATGGCCTTGGGTTACTGAAAACGCAGGCGCCTTCGAGTTTAACTTAGTTGGTAACGCGAATAGAACGAAAGTAACTCGTGTTCCAGAAACAGCACAACTAGCTGCATTAGACCCTGCACCAACACTATTTGCGCGAGTAAATGTGCTAACGTTCGAGAAAGGAGCACCAAAAAATAAGATTGGCCTAATCACCAATTGGAATCTCGATAAGTGGTCGGCAACCATGCGTATCAATCGCTACGGTGAGGTACTTGCGCCAAATAACAACCCACTGAATGACAACACGTTGAGCGCTAAAACGATTGTTGATTTAGAAGGCCGTTATGATGTTAACGAAAACTGGTCATTGGCGATTGGTGCAGACAATATTCTAGACACCTATCCTGATGCCAACCCCATCAATCTGAACACCACTGGTGCAACATCTTTTTCTAACTATTCACCATTCGGTCGTTCCGGCAGATTCGTATATGGTCGCGTTGCTTATCGCTTCTAACAGCAAATCTGCGAACTTTACCAAGAAAGCCAGTCATATACTCTGACTGGCTTTTTTTTGCGTGTTAAACTTTACGCTATACTTATCTTTAAAGCTAACACTCCGCATAAATCCGCAACTACATTCATTTTATGAGGCAGCTATGAGCCAATCGATTCAAGCATCAATAAGTAAACTTACGTGCGCAAGCTGCGTGCGCCGGGCGAGTAAAGCAATTGAAGATACTGCCGGCGTAACAGCAGTATCAGTGAACCTAGCCAACGAAACTGCTGAAATCGAGTTTCCGAATGCGGAAGTGCTTGCCAATGTTGTGAAAAACCTAGAACAAGCAGGCTACCCTGCGCGCACCGAACGTGTAGAGCTTGATTTGGTAGGAATGCACTGCGCATCTTGTGTAGGAAAAGTAGAAAAAGCTCTCTTGCAAGTACCTGGAGTGTATCTAGCTCGAGTAAATCTCGCCAGTGAAACCGCGGTAGTAGAGTTCATTAGTGGCAGTGGAGACCCGCACCAGCTAAAAAGCGCTGTGAAGTCTGCAGGTTACGAAGCTAAACTAAAAAACGCTGACCAACAAAAGGATACGAATCACAAAGCAGCTGAAATTAGCTCCTTGCAAAATAGCTTTTGGCTCGCCGCATTGCTTACGCTACCAGTGTTTATTCTAGAAATGGGTAGCCACTTTATTCCTGCAATACACCACTGGGTAGAAAATACGCTTGGGCAAACATTAAATTGGAATCTACAATTTGTGCTTACCACCATAGTACTCGCTATCCCTGGTTGGCGTTTCTACAAGGTTGGCTTTCCTGCCCTTTTGCGCGGCTCTCCGGATATGAATTCATTAGTAGCGCTTGGCACTAGTGCTGCTTGGCTATTTTCCGTGGTAGCTACCTTTACACCTAATGTACTGCCAGCCGGTACGGCCAATGTTTATTACGAAGCGGCCGCAGTTATTGTTACCTTGATTCTGTTGGGCAGATTGCTAGAAGCACGCGCAAAGGGCCACACAGGCGATGCCATAAAGCGGTTAGTGGGCTTGCAAGCGAAAACCGCACGAGTAAAGCGCGATGTAGCGGATGATAAGAGCGATTGGCAAGAGCTACCTATCACCGAGATCAAAGTGGGCGATCTCATTCAAGCCAAACCCGGTGAGCGCATCGCTGTTGATGGCGAAGTAGCAAGTGGCGATTCTTATGTTGATGAATCCATGCTTACCGGTGAGCCTATCCCGGTTGCTAAAAAAGCGGGTGACACCGTTTCCGCAGGTACGGTAAATAGTAATGGCTCACTTACCTTTAAGGCAACCAAAATAGGTGCCGATACCTTATTGGCACAGATTATTAAAATGGTAGAGCAAGCACAGGGGGCACGCCTGCCGGTGCAAGCACTGGTAGATAAAGTAACCGCAGTGTTTGTGCCCATTGTAATGCTGATTGCCCTGCTTACCGTATTGATATGGCTTATGTTTGGCCCTAGCCCTGCCCTCACCTTTGCTCTGGTGAATGGTGTGGCGGTGTTGATCATTGCCTGCCCTTGCGCAATGGGTTTAGCAACACCGGTTTCAATTATGGTAGGTACCGGCCGCGCTGCTGAGCGCGGAGTTTTGTTCCGCCAAGGTGAAGCACTGCAAACTTTGCGTGATTGCCAAGTAATTGCCTTGGATAAAACTGGCACTCTTACGGAGGGCAAACCGAAGCTTACTGATTTTGTGGTAACCGAATCCTGCAATGAAGAAAAATTATTGGCAATGATTGCGGCGGTAGAGCAGCAATCGGAACACCCCATCGCCAACGCCATAGTTGAGGCAGCTCTGGCTAAAAATATCGCATTACCTGAATGCCGCGAATTTAAAACGATTTCCGGAATGGGTGTAACCGCAGAAATTGTGGCAACTGATGATGAGCAATCAAGCACCATCGCAATCGGCGCCGATAGGTTTATGCAAGAACGCGATATTAATGTTACGGAATTTAATACCACGGCAAATAAATTAGCCGCTGAGGGTAAAACCCCTCTATATGCAGCTATTAATGGCAAGCTTGCAGCTATAATTGCAGTTGCCGATACGGTGCGCGAAAGCACGCCAGCAGCAATTCAAGCGTTTCATGCATTGGGCCTACAAGTTGCAATGATTACTGGCGATAACCGCACCACAGCTGAAGCGATCGCGAAACAACTAGGCATTGATAAAGTAGTTGCCGAAGTGTTACCCGATGGCAAAGTAAGTGCGGTAAAAGAACTCCGTAAGGAATTCGGTGCAGTAGCCTTTGTTGGTGATGGGATTAACGATGCCCCCGCGCTCGCAGAGGCTAACACTGGTATTGCGGTGGGCAGTGGTACGGATATAGCCATTGAATCAGCCGATGTAGTGCTTATGCGGGGCGATTTGCAAGCGGTGGTTGCTGCGCTTGAAATTAGCCGTAAAACCTTACGTAATATTAAACAAAATTTATTTTGGGCCTTTGCGTATAACGCCAGCTTGCTGCCAGTAGCCGCTGGTGTGCTCTATCCAGCCTTTGGTATCTTACTGTCACCGATGCTTGCTGCGGCGGCGATGGCCTTATCAAGTGTTTTTGTGTTAACTAATGCGCTGCGTTTGAAACGCGCCTAACGTGCGATTAACCAGTAGAGCCATCATGGGGGTTCCAAACTACTTCCCATAGATGGCCATCAAGATCTTGGAATACGCCGCCATAACCACCCCAGCCAAATTTCTTGGCTGGCCGCACCACGGTTGCACCCGCATCAAGAGCCTGCTGCATAATCGCATCCACCGCTGCGGTATTGGCAACATTATGCGCTAACATAAAGCCACTCGCATCTACTGCTCCGAGCGGCACATTACATTCTGCACTAATACTTTTGCGCGGCCATAGCGCTAACTTTAGCCCCGGTTGAAAATCAAAGAAAGCAACGGCACCATTATCAATCTCATTGCCAATAATGCCTTTGGTTGCCAATCCTAAGCCATCTCTATAAAAACTTACCGCACGCTGCAAGTTATCTACTCCCAGCGTTACATAACTGATGCGATTACTAAAAGTTGCTGCTTTTGGTGCCATAATCTCTACCTACTCGATTTCTCTATTCGAAAGGGCAATCGTTGATTTTGCGCACAATCGCCTGCGCCCACATTTGATAGCCAATCGGCCCAGGATGAAAGCCATCATTCGCCACCGCACCCTCACAAATCGGAACGTTGGCGCACAAAACGCTACACCCATGCTGGCCCGCTACTGCGCGATCCATTTCCGCAGTAAGCGCCTTTGCATCGCGCCCAAGCACCCAACGTAAAGGCTGTGGCAAGGCGGGAAATAAATGCATAGGTGGAAGTGCAGTGAGCATAATTTGTTTTGCCTTGAACTTACTTTTCAATAGTTTCAATAAAGCTTGCTGTTGTAAACGAAAGCGCCCTCTTCCCGTGCGGCCGGTAACATCATTCACGCCAAGGGAAGTAATTACCACATCAAACTCTTCTGCCGGCCGCAAGTGCAGTTTCACTAAGGTTACTGCTGTTGTATCACCATTTTTCGCCCATAGCTTCCAAGCAATATTGCGCTGCGGGAAACGCCGTTGCAGCTCACGAATCACCTGCCCCGCCAAGGCCTGCTGCTGGCCCTCAACTCCCACTCCCGCAGCGGCTGAATCACCACAAATCAGCACCCGCAGTGCTGGCACCTCACCATGAATTTCACCTTCTCGAGCACCGCTTGCCTCGGGTAAGCGTGGAGTGTTCTTACGTACCGATTTGCCCTGCATAATCAACACAGGCGCCAGAAATATTTTGCTTAGCAGGTGTAACATCGTCTTATTATTTCATCCAAACGCCGAAAATGTTTAAAAATAGTTAGTAAACTCTGATAAGTTTACGGGTAATTGAATGTTTGTACACAGGCAAATTCATGAAATCTACTACACCCATTGAATACCATAGCGATACCTTAGTGATTGGTGGTGGCCTAGCAGGCATTGTTACAGCGCTAGAGCTTATTGAACAAGGCCAACGGGTAATATTGCTTGATGCTGAGGCGGAACAACAATTCGGTGGCCAAGCAAACCATGCATTTGGTGGCATGTTGTTGATCAACACCAAAGAACAACGCAAGAATGGTATTCACGATTCCCCCCAACTATTACTCGCAGATTGGCTGCGAGCGGCAGAGTTTGCGGCGGATGATATTTGGGGGCAACGTTGGGCAGAAACTTATGCTTACCACTGCAAAACCGATGTGTACGATTGGCTAATGGCAAACGGTATTCGGTTTTTTCCCGCTGTACAATGGGTAGAACGCGGTAACTATGGCAACGGTAATTCACTACCCCGCTATCATATCGCTTGGGGCTGTGGTCGTGGAGTGGTACAAACGCTCGCGCAGAAATTGCGCCAACACTCGCAGCGCAAGTTATTAACCATTCGCTATGAACATCGGGTAACAGGTTTAATTCGTGATTCCCAAACCAACGCCATTAGCGGCTGCGTAGGAGTAGCACAATTACCTTGTGCAAAAGCGAGCGGCGGCGAAACTCAAGCCCAAGCATTTCAGGTGCAGGCAAAAGCCACAGTAGTGTGTAGCGGGGGTATCAACGGCAACATCGATAAAGTACGCGAGCATTGGAGCCCTATCTATGGGCCGTTCCCCGAAAATATTTTGAATGGTGTATCGCCAGCTGCTGATGGCGCTATGCATGATGCAGTGGCGAACATTGGTGGCCAAGTAATCAACTTAGGGCAAATGTGGAACTACGCCGCAGGAATTGCCCATCCAAAACCAAAGTTTCCTCGCCATGGGTTAAGTTTAATTCCTCCTCGTTCGGCGTTGTGGCTCGATGCTCAAGGCAATCGGGTAGGCCCAGAACCTATGATTACAGGTTTCGACACCCATGATCTTTGTAAGCGCACCGGCCACTTACCCGGCCAATACACCTGGCAGGTAATGAACTGGCACATTGCCGCAAAAGAGCTAGCGATTTCCGGTACCGATGAGAACCCGCATTTTCGTGATAAAAAACTATTGCGCATTATTTGGCAAAGCCTACGCGGCAATCACAAGTTGGTGCAGTGGTTGGTTGAGCATTGTGAAGATGTAATCGTAGCCGATACCCTTATTGAGCTCGCCGAGAAAATGCGCGGGCTAAGCAAAGATAATAGGCTGGATAGCACTCTATTCTGCCAAAGTATCGAGCAATACGATGCCATGCTACAGCGCGGTGATGCGTTGCATAACGACGATCAGGTGCGCAAGTTGCAGCAATTACGGCAATGGCGCAGTGATAAGCTTCGTACCGCTAAGATGCAACCCATACTTACCAAAAAGAACGGCCCCTTAATTGCTATCCGTGAGCGTATTGTAAGCCGTAAAAGCATGGGGGGTATGCTTACGAACTTAAATTCTCAAGTGCTCGATCATGATCACCAGCCCATTACTGGTTTATATGCAGCGGGTGAAGCTGCAGGCTTTGGCGGTGGTGGCATAAGTGGTATTCGATCGTTGGAAGGTACATTTTTATCGAACTGCATTTTAAATGGCCGCCGGGCCGCTCGCGCCATTATTGCGCAGCAAGCTGAAGCCGCCAGATTAGGAGACAACACATGAAGAAATCAGGTGCCGCATTAGCGCGTTATGCGTTAGAACAGCTTGGCGTAAAACATACTTTTGGAATTCCGGGGGTGCATAATACCGAGCTGTATGACGAGTTGAATGCCTCCGATCAAATTCAGCCGATATTAGTGGGCCACGAAGGTGCCGGTGCATTTATGGCCGATGCCGTAAGCCGCATGGGCGAGAGCATTGGCACCATGGTAATCGTACCAGCCGCAGGCGTAACCCACGCCGCGAGCGGTATCGGTGAAGCCGGCCTTGATGGCATTCCTATGTTGGTTATTTCTGGAGGTATTCATACTGAAAGCGGGCACAAATACCAACTGCACGACATGGATCAACACACCCTACTTTCACCCATTACCAAAGCAACATTTCGCATTGAATCCCACGCTCAGGTAATTCCCACTATTTATGCAGCCTATCGAATTGCTACCCAAGGCGAGCCGGGTCCGGTATTCGTAGAACTGCCCTATAACATTGGTAACTTCCTCGGTGAAGTTGAAGGAATGCAGGCGTTTGATCATGAGCCCGTAGCCGCTCAAGTGGATAAAACGCTACTCAAGCAAGCAGCAGAACTACTCACAAATGCAAAGAACCCAGGAATTTTCATTGGTTGGGGTGCCATTGGCGCCGTTGATGCAGTGCAAGAGTTAGCAGAGCACCTTAGTGCTCCTGTTTGTACTACCTTACAAGGCTTAAGCGCGATATCCGCTCAACACCCTCTGCATACCGGGATGGGCTTTGGTGAATACGCAGTGCCAGCTGCCGAACAAGCCTTTGCTAACTGTGATTGCTTACTTGCCATTGGCGTGCGCTTTGCCGAAATCCCAACGGGTAGCTACAGTATGCCAGTACCTGAGAATCTCATTCATTTAGATATTAACCCTGAAGTATTTAGCGCTAACTTCCCCGCCAAAGTAGCGGTAACAGGGGATGCTGCACGTTCCGTACCTCTGCTGGCAGAATTTGTAAAAACGCGTTCCGAGCCGCGGGATAATAGCTCCCTCACTGAACTCATTAAAACAGCCAAGCATAAATACAATGAAGAGTGGCTTAACCACAATAGTGGCGATCGTGTGAACCCTGCGGTGTTCTTCAATGCGTTACGGGAGCAACTCGATAATGACGCTATTTTAGTAGCCGACGATGGCAACCATACCTTTTTAATGGCCGAGTTAATGCCAGTTCATGGGCCACGAAAATTTATCTCACCGAGCGATTTTAATGCCATGGGCTACTGCATTCCGGGCGTAATCGGGGCTAAATTGGCGAAGCCAGATACCCAGGTTGTAGGTGTAGTAGGTGATGGAGCGTTGCGCATGACCGGCCTAGAAATGGCCACAGCCAGTGGCTTGGGTTTAGGCGTGCCAGTGTTTGTGTTCAACGATGGCGAGCTATCGCAAATCGCTCAAGCACAACAAATCCCCTACAACCGTAAAACCTGCACGGTGCTGAAACCGCTTAATATTGAAGCTCTTGCTGCTGCCACTTCCTGTAAGCATATGCTCATCAGTAACAATGAGGAATGCGCCAGCAAAGTACAACAAGCTATTGCTGCCGCAGCTGCGGGAGAAACGGTGCTAGTAGATGTTCGTATCGATTATTCAAAGCGCACGCGCTTTACTCGCGGCGTAGTGAAAAGCACGCTGAAACGGTTTACACCACAAGATAAGTTTCGTGTAATTAGCCGAGCCTTACTGCGCAAAGTTACCGGATAGCACACACTGCATGCGCTAACACCTAATGGCAAGCTAGCGCGCATAGCGCGCGGCTGCCTTCGCTAAACGGCTCGCTACTTCCGCACGCATATCTTCAGGAGCCAGTACTTCCACCAGTTCCGCATAGGACAAAATCCACCAGCGGATTTGCCAGGAATCTTTTACGTTGGCAACTAATAGCGCGCCATCATCACAGGATTCAATGCGCTGGTCTTTGCTTAGTGGGCTCTCGGTTAATGAGCGCACTACATCATCTGAAAACAATTTCACTTTCAAGACAATATCTTTGCCGCTGGAAAATTGTAGCGCTCCAGAATCAAGATAGTTTTGTAAAGAAAACCCTTGCGGCGTGCTTGATTTATTGTTGGTTTGTTCCGCTTTTTGAATGCGTTGCACTGCAAATAAGCGCGGCTGCTCATAGGGTTCTGCCGTGGCTACTAAGTACGTAATGGCCGCTCTTTGCACCAACCCTAATGGATGTAATTTTAAATTGCTCGGCTCGGGTTTTTGCATCGATCGGTAGGTTACGTTCAACACATTTTCGTGAAGTAACGCATGTTGCACCACTTCCAGAACTAGTGGCTTAATTTCCGGTGGTTGCAACGGCATGTTGGCTGGCACATGAGCTACTTTATCCGCCCAATTTGCTAGCTTTTGTGGATGCCGCAAGCCGTTCAGCTTATTTTTTGCCTGCCGGAAGCGCGGTTGCACACTCGCTAGCACGGTTTTTGGCAGCAACGGCTGCATAATTTGTTCAATCAGCGAAAGTGATAACGCTTCTGCAACAGAGATTCCGGGCATATCAATACTGGCATCTTTCGCCCAATACCAGCCATACGGCTTGCTCTTTGCATTACAGGTAATCGGAAATAAGCGGCTAAGCTCAGAAAGATCTCGCTCAACTGTGCGCTTACTTACATCAAAGCCTTCACCAACCAAAACTTGCTCTAAATCGCGAGACGTTAACCCTGGTGGACGGCTTGGCAATAGTTTTAATAACTCCCATTGCCTTGTAATTGTCATTCGTGAGCCATTGGCAGTCATGCAAACTCCTTTTTAATTACTGCGCACCTGATGAACTTTACATTCACTAAATAGAATGAGCAACAATCAATATGCTGCTTGTAAGTACTTATTTTCCTTGCTTTATCAATTATCGCTAATATTGCGACATCTGGTGTCGCAAGGTTGCTATTTAGGGCAAAAAGCCACATTTAGGCAGTGAAAATTACATCCATGAATTGCTCGCGTAACCAGATCATGCGCGGATCATGATGGTATCTTTCGTGCCAATATAGATAGAATTTTACCGGTGCGGATTGCAGTGGCTCCGGTAAAGGGCGAATAAGTAACCGGCGGCCTTCGGCAATGCGCTCGGCTAACCGCTTTGGCAAGGTAAAAATAAGATCTGAATCTTCTAGAAAATCAGCCACCGAAGTAAACCCAGCTAAACGCAACACAACATCTCGTTTTAATCCATGCGCGGCCAGAACTTGCTCCATACTGCCGGCCCCTCTGCCAGTTATCGATACTAATCCATGGGGCGTATTGGCATAATCTTCGGCGCTCATCTTGGCATGCGCTAACGCATGG
>NZ_JBLRWZ010000044.1:0-14812 GCF_047920995.1 Aliidiomarina sp. | reverse complement strand
GTGTTGATTCATCGGTATCGGCGTATTTACTGCAACAACAAGGCTATCAGGTTGAAGGCTTGTTTATGAAGAATTGGGAAGAAGATGACACCGATGAATATTGTGCTGCCGCAACCGATTTAGAGGATGCCCAACAAGTATGCGAAAAATTAGGTATCGAACTGCATACCGTAAATTTTGCTGCTGAATATTGGGATAACGTATTTGCTCACTTTCTTACCGAATACCGTGCTGGGCGAACTCCAAACCCAGATATCATGTGCAATAAGGAAATTAAGTTTAAAGCATTCTTGGAGTTTGCTGCAGAAGCATTAAATGCAGATTACATTGCAACTGGGCACTATTGCCAACGTTGGCTTCATGAAGGCAAATGGCAGTTATTACGTGGCCTTGATGAGAATAAAGATCAAAGTTACTTTCTTTATACTCTTAGCTATGAGCATATTGCCCAAACACTGTTCCCGGTAGGTGATATCGAAAAACCTGATGTGCGTAAAATTGCTGAGGAACAAGGGTTAGTTACCGCAGGTAAAAAAGATTCCACCGGCATTTGCTTTATTGGCGAGCGCAAGTTTAAAGATTTCCTGCAGCAATATTTACCAGCTCAGCCAGGCCCTATTATTACTACGGAAGGCAACCAAGTGGGTGAGCATGAAGGTTTGATGTACCACACCATAGGCCAACGTAAAGGGTTACACATTGGTGGTTTAGCCGATGCAAGTGATGAGCCATGGTATGTAGTAGATAAAGATGTGGCCAATAACCTGTTAGTAGTGGCGCAAGGCAAACAGCATCCACGCCTATATTCACAAGGCCTAGTTGCGGGGCAACTGCACTGGGTAAACCGTGAGCAATTACAGGCACCATTCAAAGCGGTGGTTAAAACCCGGTATCGGCAAGAGGATATCCCCTGCACTATTACACCTAGCAATGATGGTAGCCAAATTGAAGTGTTATTCGATGCGCCAGTGGCTGCGGTAACCCCAGGCCAATCAGCAGTATTTTATCAACAAGATGTATGTTTGGGCGGCGGCATTATTGAGCAGCGTATTACTGATTTTGAGGTGGCCTTATGAGTAACGTTGTCTCCCTTCACGAACGCAAATTAAATGAATGGCATCAACGTAGCTTGGCTCTTGGCGGCGTGTGTTTAGCCGCCGTATGCGCACAACAGTTGGCTCGGCGCGGCGAAATTGTGCCGAACGATCATTTTCAGGTATTAGTAAATAGCTTATTGAACTTAGATCCTAGCAGCACGCTGGATGTATATGGTGATATTGAAAACTTAAAACCCGCTCTCCGCTTACTACTCGGGCAGTTGAATGGCAAAGGTGCGAAAGATGTAGAGCAAACTCGCTACGTGGTTGGCATGCTTGCGCTTGAACGTAAACTGGCAAAAAACAATGCTGCACTTGCGAAGTTAGGCTCAACTTTAAAGCAAATAAAGCGGCAGCGTGAAGAGTTTGAATTCGAGGAAAGCGTGATTATCCAGAACCTCGGTAAACTTTACATGGATGTGATTAGCCCGTTGGGGCCGCGCATTCAAATCAGTGGTAAACCTGAACATTTAAAACAAACCACGGTGCAGTATCAAATCCGCAGCATGTTGCTAGCTGGAATTCGTAGTGCTGTGCTGTGGCGACAACTTGGCGGTAAACGCCGACACATTATTTTTTCTCGCGGTAATTTGGTACGCGCAATTGAAGATCTGTTGCGTAATTAACACCCGCTACAACCGTTAACTCATGGAGCATACACATGGCGCTTTCTTTTTCTCCGCTTACGGCAATTAGCCCAGTAGACGGCCGTTATGGTAGTAAAACTGCGGATCTTCGCCCGTTTGTAAGTGAATTCGGCCTAATTCACCAACGCGTATTAGTAGAAATACGCTGGCTGCAGAAACTCAGCACTATCAGCGAAATTACTGAAGTACCAGAGTTTTCCGCAGCAGCAAATGCCGAATTGAATAAGATTGTTGCCGAATTCTCTGAAGCCGACGCCCAACGCGTAAAAGACATTGAGCGCACCACCAACCATGATGTAAAAGCAGTTGAATACTTTTTGAAAGAAAAAGTAGCCAACAACGCCGAGTTAAACGCTGTAAGTGAGTTTATTCACTTCGCTTGCACTTCGGAAGATATCAACAACTTATCGCATGCACTGATGTTGAATGCCGCCAATGAAAACGTTGTTTGGCCCCTACTACAGCAGCTATTGCAAGAAATAAGCCAACAAGCTGAAGCCTATAAAACCATTCCAATGATGGCGCGTACTCATGGTCAGCCGGCAACACCAAGTACTATGGGCAAAGAGTTTGCCAATGTGGCGGTTCGTTTAGATCGGCAAATGTCCGCCCTGAAAAGCGTGCGGTTCTTGGGTAAAATAAATGGTGCCGTAGGTAACTACAATGCGCATCTTTCGGCCTACCCAGATGTTGATTGGCATGCGATAGCAGAACAGTTTGTAACCTCTCTCGGATTAACTTGGAACGCTTATACCACGCAAATCGAACCGCATGATTATATTGCCGAATGGTTTGATGCCTTGTGCCGTTTAAATACTATCCTTATCGATTTTGATCGTGATTTATGGGGCTACGTTGCTTTAAATCACTTCAAACAGAAAACCATTGCTGGTGAAGTAGGTTCTTCAACCATGCCGCATAAAGTAAACCCTATTGATTTCGAAAACTCAGAGGGTAACCTTGGTATCGCCAATGCAATCTTCGGCCACTTAGCGGCTAAACTGCCTGTTTCTCGCTGGCAGCGTGATTTAACCGATTCAACTGTGTTGCGTAACTTAGGTGTTGGTTTGGGCTATTCAGTAATTGCCTATCAAGCAACGTTGAAAGGCTTAACTAAGTTAGAAGTAAATGAAGCAAACTTGCGAGCTGAACTCGATCAAAACTGGGAGCTACTCGCTGAACCTGTGCAAACCGTAATGCGCCGCCATGCAATTGCAAAGCCGTATGAAAAATTGAAAGAGTTAACCCGTGGAAAGCGTATAAATCAAACAGATTTGGCCGTGTTTATTGATACACTAGAACTCCCTGAAGCGGTTAAAACTCAGCTAAAAGCGCTAACGCCAGCAACTTATATTGGCCGTGCTGTGGCCTTTGTTAGCGAACTTCCTGAGCACTTACAGAACCTGTAATTGGGTTTTATAAGTTGGTAAACAGGTGCTTACAAGGGCGGCAAGTAAACTATGCCGCCCTTCTTTATCGCAAAGAGTAGCTTATGATTCACAACCCATTTCAAGATAGCCCCAGTGATTATGTTCTCAATCATCATGCCTTTAACGCGGTAGGTTTTCTGCGCGATTATTGGCAGCAAAAACCGCTATTCATTAAGCAAGCATTTGTTGGCTTTGAAAATCCCATTAGTGCAGATGAACTAGCCGGCTTATCGCTTGAGCCTGGGGTAGATTCTCGAGTAGTACAAAAAACCGCTTCTGGTTGGGATTTACAACATGGGCCTATCGAGAACTTTTCTGCATTTGGCGATAGTGGCTGGAGTTTGTTAGTACAAGCAGTGAACGAGCATTATCCGCCAGCGCAAGAATTGTTGCGCGCGTTCCGCTTTCTTCCTGATTGGCGCGTAGATGATTTAATGGTGAGCTACTCTACCGTGGGTGGCGGTGTTGGCGCACACCTTGATCAGTATGATGTATTCATTATCCAAGGCAGTGGCTCGCGGCGTTGGCAAGTAGGTGAACCGGGCGATTATAAAACCATTTGCCCACATCCAGATCTTAAACAAATTACTGGCTTCACTCCGATTATCGATGCAGTGCTCGAGCCTGGCGATATGCTGTACATTCCGGCCGGATTTCCGCACGCAGGTGAAACCCTTGCCGAAGCACTCAACTTTTCGGTGGGTTTTCGCGCACCAAGCCAAGCAGAACTTATTTCCGCGTTAGCAGATTACGCCCTTGATCAAGATGCGCTGCAGCAACGTTTTCGTGATCGGTCAGAAATTCTGCTCAATCAAGATGGTACTGAGCTTGCCGACCGTGAACCGTGGCATCTGCCCCAACAAGCCACCCAGTATTGTCGAGAGCTTATGCAAAGTGCATTAAACGACGATGCGCTATTACACAAAGTATGCGCCGAACTGTTTTCGAAAAACCCGCGCCCACCATTACCTGATTACCCAAGCGAACCCTTTACCGCAGGCGCGGTGGTGTATAGCTGTAATCGATATGAGCTATTAGTAAAAGCCGTGGGTGTAAGGATGATAACCACGCATCATGAAGGTAATCTATACGCGGTGATTCAAGGTAGTTGGTTTCGCCTCGATGAACATGCGGAAGCGTTGTTTGGTGTGCTGTGTGATATGACAGATTATGCTGAAACTGTTGAGATTATCGAATACTTGAGCTCTTCATTCGCTTGCGAGTTACTCGCTGGCATGCTCAATGAAGGTTTATTTATGCTTACTAACGATGAAGATGCGGGCTAAGTAACAAACACGCGCAGCCAGATTACTCGGGCTGCGCGTTATCAAACCGTTATGAGAAATTAACTCCCTTGCCAAAGGTCTTTCTGCTCTACCAATTCATAGCATGCTTCGGCATGATTAATTAGCAAATTGGCAAATTTTTGTTGTGTTGCATCACTTTGCGGATCGTTCAGAATAGTGTCGGCACGCAATTGCCAGCGTAAGCAAAAATGCTTCAATGCTTCGCGAGCATCACCAGCTACTTTTGCATCAACATGATCTGTTGGGCATACACCGGTTATCGCCCATACTTTTTCAGTAGTACCGCGTTCGGTGAATTTCCATAACGCAACATGGGGCATTAAGTAACGGCTTTCTTTTACCAATACTTGATCAGTAAGAATGCCCTTCTCTACCAGATAACCGTTGGCTTTCTGAAATTGTTCCCGAACCCAAGCTGCCTGCTCCGGATTATTTTGTACTTGTTGATCACTCATGGTTATCTCACTACTGTTGAACGCTAATATTTAAGAACCGCGGATTTTGGTTCTGCTCATTATTATTATCAGGCTCCATATTAGCAGCACTAGGCAATCCTGAAAAGCGCTACAACCCCTTACTGGACAGACCACGAACAAATATTAACGCTGTAAAGACAAGTTGATAGTTTTGCCGGTTAAGCGTTATTTTTTTACTCTTAGGTTACTGGCAACAGTTTACGTAAAGTGTTAGTTTACGCACCAAATTTGTGTCTCTGACAACAACAATGAGGTTAGCGGAAATGGCGCTATTCGAACACATGGAATTTGACAGCCACGAACAAGTGGTGTTCTGTCATGACAAAGTAACTGGCCTTAAAGCAATTATTGCCGTTCACGATACTACTATGGGCCCAGCCCTTGGTGGTACGCGGATGTGGAACTATGCAAGCTCAGAAGAAGCATTAACAGACGTGTTGCGTTTATCGCGCGGCATGACGTATAAAAGCGCACTTGCTGGATTGCCATTAGGCGGCGGCAAAGCAGTAATTATAGGTGATGCTAAGAAAGACAAAAGCGAAGCCTTTTTTAAGGCCTACGGCCGCTTTGTAAATTCGCTTGGTGGTAAATATATTACTGCTGAAGACGTTAATATCCGTACAGCAGACATCGATATTGTAGGCACTGAAACCCCGTTTGTTGCCGGTACTGAAGGTAAAGCAGGCGATCCTTCGCCACATACTGCAGAAGGCACCTACTTAGGCCTCAAAGCTGCCGCTAAGCACGCATTTGGCAATGAAAACCTAAGCGGTTTACGTATCGCTATTCAGGGCCTAGGCGCTGTTGGTTATGATTTTGCAGAATACTGTGCCAAAGAAGGCGCCCAGCTAATTGTTGCAGATGTAAACGAAGAAGCGGTTGCTCGCGCAGTAAAAGAGCTATCAGCTGAAGCGGTAAGCATTGATGCCATCTACGATGTAGAATGTGATGTGTATGCACCTTGCGCACTCGGCGCAACAATTAATGATGAAACCTTAAAGCGCATTAAGGCGAAAGTAATTGCCGGTAGCGCAAATAATCAGCTCGCTACCCCAGCACACGACAAGGTATTGCGCGATATGGGTATCTTGTATGCACCAGATTATGTAATTAACGCTGGTGGTGTAATTCACGTATGCTCAGAAGCGGCAAACTTCAGCCTCGAAGAAACCGCAGCACGCGTAAAAGCAATTTACGGTACGCTCGATAAGATCTTTACCCGTGCTACTGATGAAAATCGCCCTACTGGCGAAATTGCTGATGAAATGGCGCGCGAGATTCTCGCAGCGAAGTTAGCTGAGAAATTAGCAAGCTAGTTTGCTAGGTAGATATAGCGTGCTGAGTGCATCTTCGTACACTGCTGATTTGCTAGAAAAAAAGCGCCGAAAGGCGCTTTTTTAATGGCTGCAGAATAAATGGCAGCTCGATTAGCATTGAATTAGCTCTAGCTCATGGCCCGCAGCAATGATTGCACCGGATGCAGTAGTTCGCGTTTTAGCAGCCGTTCGCTTTGACAGCGGCATGAGAAACCAGAAGCAACCACCTGATCATTACGCTCTAGGTGAGGCTGCCAGCTACTCGAGAAAATTTTAGCCGAAGTAGCTTGCTGCTCCAACTCATGGCCAAAGGTTCCGGCCATACCACAACAGCCAACAGCTGGTGTATCCACCTGAACACCAACTTTAGCAAACAAGCGCTGCCAAGCTTTTACTACTCCTGGTAATGCTGTTTGCTCAGTACAGTGCGGTAGCATTACCAATGCTTGCTCCGCTTTATCCGCGTTAGTTACGGTTACCTTAGTGCTAGCAAATACATCACTCAGGTATTCATGGCTAAGCAGTACCTTGAATTCGTTAGCTCGAGGGATTTCAGCCTTCCGATATTCATCGCGGAAACACAAAGCAGTGGCGGCATCTAAACCTACCATCGGTGCTCCCAGCATACGCGATAACTTAGCTAATTCAGCAGCGGTATAATGCGCTACTTTAGAAAATTCAGCCAAAAACCCTTTTACATGGGCGGTTTTCCCATTCGGCATGAATGGTACCAACAAAGGCTCTTTCTCTAGCTTTCTACACAACGCCATGAAATCACGCACAACTTCGGCATTAAATGCACTGGTAAACACATCTTGAATTACCAGAACATAATCGTTAGCGTTGTAGGTGCCCTGCTCTGATCTTTGCACTAACTCATTGAGTGTTAAATAGTTCTGTTTACCTATTTGCCGTGCTAACCGAGGCACGGAAAAGCGCGGCGCATCTACATAACCTAAGGTTTTCTTCAACAGCCAACGGCTAATAATATTCTGGCTCATCAAATTGGCTAGCCGCGGGGTTTTACTCAAGCGCGCTAGAGTGCGTTCACTATGGAGTAACATATAATCACGCAACGGCCGGCGATAATGCTGATGATAATCGGCGTAAAAGTTTGCTCGTTGGCTGGGAATATCTACTTTCACTGGGCATTGGCTGGTGCATGCTTTGCAAGCCAAACAAGTATCCATCGCTGCTCTTACCTGATGGCTGAAATCAGCATCATTATCAGCGGCCACTTTCGCTAGCCGTGAGTTCTGCCAAAAGCCCTGAGGTTTTTGTTCAGCTACGGGTAACGGAGCATTAGCTGCAACTGCATTATCTGTGTCACTCTCTGTAATATTGCTGGCGGCACGCAAACGCAACCATTCACGCAACAGTGTGGCGCGGCCTTTTGGTGAAAACCTGCGATCACCAGTAGCTCGATACGATGGACACATCGCAGTATTGGCATCAAAACTAAAGCAAAGCCCGTTGCCATTACAATCCATAGCACCTTGGAATTGTGCTTGCCATTGCAATGGAATTTGCCGATCAAACCAACCTCGTTTACGCGCATCCACGGAAACCAGCTGTTCGTGAGAACCAATAGGGGTACAGATTTTCCCAGGGTTAAGGCGGTTATGCGGGTCGAATACTGCTTTCAGCTTGCGCAGCTCGTTAAATAGCTGCTCACCAAAGAACTCCGGACCATATTCGGAGCGGTAGCCCTTACCATGCTCGCCCCACATTAAGCCGCCGAAGCGTGCGGTAAGTTGCATTACCCTATCGCTAACTTCACGAACGAGTGTTGCGCTTTCCGGTTGCTGCATATCAAGTGCTGGGCGAACATGTAACACACCCGCATCAACGTGCCCAAACATGCCGTAATGCAAACCATATGAATCCAGTAAGGCGCGGAATTCCATAATGAAATCCGCAAGTTTTTCTGGTGGTACGGCAGTATCTTCAACAAAAGCTACTGGTTTGGCTTTGCCTTTCGTAGCACCAAGTAACCCCACCGCTTTTTTGCGCATGGCATAAATTTTTTGAATGCTAGCTTCATCACGGCATATTTGATAGCCAATTACGCCTGATTGTTTCGGGTCTAACTCCTGTAGCTGGTTCAATAAGCGCTTCACTTTATCGCCTATCTCTTCCCTGCTTACAGCAGTGAACTCGAGAATATTGATACCCCCCATCCGATAAGGCGGCACATCGGTAAGAAGGTCTTCCACTTCATGCCAAACAATATCGTTACGGGCTAAATCAAGTACGTTACTGTCGATGGTTTCTACCGAGGTAGCACGGGCTTTTACCAACGCGGGCGCATGCCGCAGTGCATCAGAGAAATCCTGATACTTTACATTTACCAGTACTTTAAAATTAGGGCTCGGAGTGATGTTCAACTTCGCTTCAGTAACCAATGCTAAGGTACCTTCGGCGCCACAGATTAAGCGGCTCACATCAATTGTATCTTGCTCTGGATCATAGGCGTGCGCCAAATCATAGCCCGTTAAAAATCGGTTTAATGGCGGGAATTTGGCCTCTATTTCCGGGCGTAGCTCTTTACAACTCGCCAATACTTGCCGGTAAATAGCTCCTTGCGCATTATCTTGCTTTGCGATTTCAGTAGCTTGAGTAACGCTTACCGGTTCACCACGTAATTCTTCACCGCTTACTAGCACGCTGCGTAAGCCTAAAACATGATCGCTGGTTTTGCCGTAAATTAACGAACCTTGCCCGGAAGCATCGGTTGCAATCATACCGCCTATGGTGCAGCGATTACTGGTAGAGGTATCGGGGGCAAAGAAGTAGCCATGCTCAGCAAGCACAGCGTTTAGTTGGTCTTTAACGATCCCCGCTTCAACTCGAACCCAACCTTCTGCAAGGTTCAACTCCAGAACTTTGGTGAGATAGCGGCTTAAATCAATCACCACGCCAGGCGTAAGCGATTGGCCATTAGTGCCGGTGCCACCGCCCCGAGGCGAGAAACGAATACCCTTAAACTGCGTGCGAGCTGCAGTGCGAAATATGCAGCGCACGTCGTGCTGGCTCTTAGGATAGAGCACAGCTTGCGGAAGTTGTTGATAGATACTGTTATCCGTTGCAGCAACCATGCGGCCACCGTAACTGATATCAATGTCACCGATAAAACCTGCTTGCTCAAGCGCATTTACAAAGGCCTGTATTTCGCCAGGCACTTGAGGATATTCATTTAATACCGGTAACCGGTTGGCCACTACCAACAACCCCCACGTTTTTGCATGTTATTTATTTAATTCTTTATCCAAGAATAACCAAGTATCGAGCACAGAATCTGGATTCAGTGAAATGGAATCAATACCCTGCTCTACTAACCAAAACGCAAAATCGGGATGATCGGATGGGCCTTGGCCACAAATTCCTACATATTTTCCACGTTTCTTCGCGGTTTGAATCGCCATCGATAGTAATGCCTTCACTGCTTCATTGCGCTCATCAAATAAATGCGCAATAAGGCCTGAATCTCGATCTAAGCCAAGGGTAAGTTGGGTTAAATCATTCGAACCAATAGAGAAGCCATCAAAGATATCGAGAAACTTATCAGCTAGCACAGCATTTGATGGCAATTCACACATCATAATTACCCGCAAGCCATTCTCACCCTGACGCAAACCATGCTTGGCCAATAATTCAATTACCTTGCGCCCTTCTTCTAGAGTGCGCACGAATGGAATCATGATTTCTACGTTGGTAAGGCCCATATCATTACGAACCCGCTTGATAGCTTCACACTCTAGAGCAAAACACTCGGTGAAATCTGGAGCTAAGTAGCGCGCCGCACCGCGAAAGCCCAACATTGGGTTCTCTTCTTCGGGTTCATATTGGCGCCCACCAATTAAGTTCGCATATTCGTTGGTTTTAAAATCCGACATCCGCACGATAACGCGTTCTGGTGCAAATGAAGCACCAATGGTGGCAATGCCTTCTACCAAACGTTGAATGTAAAACTCACGCGGGCTTTCATAGCCGGCGATCATATCGTTTATTACGGCCTGCAGCTCTATAGTTTGCTCTTCAAAATGCAACAGCGCCTTCGGGTGCACACCAATCATACGATTAATGATAAATTCTAAACGTGCCAAACCAACGCCTGCGTGCGGCAAACGAGCAAAATCAAATGCTCGATCCGGATTACCTACGTTTTGCATAATTTTAAACGGCAGCGCAGGCATATTACCCACTTCCGATTTCGTTACTGCAAACTCTAAAATGCCGTTATAAATGTTACCGGTATCACCCTCGGCACAAGAAACAGTAACCTCTGCGCCATCAGCAATCTTTTTCGTTGCATCACCACAACCCACTACAGCAGGAATGCCCAACTCGCGCGCTATAATTGCAGCATGGCAAGTACGGCCACCACGATTGGTAACGATAGCTGAAGCACGCTTCATAATCGGTTCCCAATCAGGGTCGGTCATGTCGGCAATTAATACATCGCCGGGTTGTACTTGATCCATTTCATCAATAGATTTAAGCACCCGCGCTTTACCGCTACCAATTTTCTGCCCAATCGCACGGCCGGTAGTAATGATTTCGGAATCAGCTTTTAAAGCAAAGCGCTCAATACTATTGCCGGATTCATTGGAGCGCACGGTTTCCGGGCGCGCCTGCACAATATAAAGCTTGCCATCAACACCATCTTTGGCCCATTCGATATCCATCGGCCGGCCATAATGCTGCTCAATGATTACCGCTTGTTTAGCGAGCTCTAAAATTTCAGCATCCGTTAATGAAAACTGCTTCTGGCGTTCAGCATCGATATCTTGAATAGTTACTTGTTTACCATGGGCTGCATCATTGGAGTAAACCATTTCAATTTTTTTACTTCCCATGGTGCGGCGAATTACTGCCGGTTTACCCGCTGCCAGGGTTGGTTTATGCACAAAAAATTCATCTGGGTTTACCGCGCCTTGCACTACCATTTCACCCAAACCATAAGAAGAGGTTATAAACACCACCTGATCGAAACCAGATTCGGTATCAATGGTAAACATAACGCCAGAGGCTGCTAAATCACTGCGCACCATGCGCTGCACACCGGCTGATAACGCCACACCACGGTGATCGTAGCCTTGGTGCACCCGATAGGAAATAGCACGATCATTAAACAAGGAAGCAAACACATGCTTGATCGCTTCCATAACCGCATCAATACCTTTTACATTCAAAAAAGTTTCTTGTTGGCCAGCAAAGGAAGCATCAGGCATATCTTCAGCAGTTGCCGAGCTACGTACAGCGAAACTTGCTTCCGCATAACCACCGCTAAGTTCAACATAGGCCTCACGAATTGCGGTATCTAGCTCAGGAGTAAAGGGCGTATCAATAATCCATTGGCGAATCTTAGCGCCTGCGGCACCCAACGCTTTAATATCATCTACATTAAGGGTATCAAGAATATCGTGAATACGATCGTTTAAGCCACTTTGCTCAAGAAAAGTGTTGAACGCATGAGAAGTTGTTGCGAAGCCACCAGGAACCGTAACGCCAGCCCCCGCCAAGTTGCTAATCATCTCTCCCAGAGAGGCATTCTTGCCGCCAACCCGGTTTACGTCATCCATTCCTAGGTGTTGATACCAAAGTACGTTGTCGTTTGCAGATTCTTGCACGGTTTAATCCTTAATGTGTCGGGGGAATTATCCAGCTAAAATTGATAAAGGTATTTTACACGTTGGGGCGCTACAAGTTAACATTTGAATTACACTCATTTAAGGCAATTTCATAATGCGCACAGCTTTTTATATTTCTGACGGCACGGCTCTTACCTCTGAAACCTTTGGGCATGCGATTTTATCGCTGTTCCCAGTGAAGTTTGAGCACAAAACACTGCCATTTATTGATGATGAGGATAAAGCCCTCAGAGCCGTAGAAGAAATTAATAGCGCGTTTGCGGTAAACAATGAGAAACCACTGATTTTTCACACCTTTGTAGACCCAAAAATAAAGAGTATCATTACCAATAGTGCCGGAGTAAGCTACGATTTCTTAGACCACTACGTGGCTCCCGTACAAGCAGAGTTGGGTGTTGATGCACAGCCAAAAACGAATCGTACGCATGGCTTAAACCAAGATTACAATTTCCGTATCGATGCTATTAACTACACATTAGAGAATGATGATGGCGTTACTACGCGTAACTATCACGAAGCCGATATTATTTTAGTAGGAGCCTCGCGCACGGGTAAAACCCCTACTTGTATCTATTTGGCGCTACAATACGGAATTAAAGCAGCAAATTATCCACTTACCGAAGAAGATATGGGCCGAATCGAGCTACCTTACGATTTAAAAATGCACAGGCATAAACTGTTCGGCCTTACCATTGATCCAGAGCGCCTGCAGAGTATTCGTGAAGCACGGCGCGCCAATAGCCGCTATTCTTCGATGGAGCAGTGTGCATTAGAGATTAATGAAATTGAAAATATCTTTCGCCAAGAAGCCATTCCATATCTAAACTCTACACACGCATCTGTTGAAGAAATTGCGGCGAAAATCATGACCACAGCGAAGCTAAAGCGCCACCGTTACTAGCAACAAGCCCAGGCGAAATTATTGCTTGGCATTCGTGCTTTCAAAGATCTTATCCGCCGAAGCAGCTACGAAGCCGGTGTATAACTCACCTTCGGTAATTTCGTAGCGCTTCGCAAACTCATAGAAACAGCTTGGAATGATTGCTACACGGTCACTAAAGTTCACCTTGATTTGATCCGCCATAGTTGAGGATTGCTCAAGAAACACAGCTGGCGAGCCTTTAATTTCGCCACCTGAGCTGTTCAAGGTGAAGCCCACCTCTTTTAAGCGTTCGTTCACGCTTTCCAGTGAGCTAAAGCCAGGAAGTTCATTCACACTCACGGTAAAATGGTTGGCACAGAATCCGAATGCGCTCATCCAAGCGGCATATTCGCTCTCTTCTAGCAGCAACTGGTATTGCTCGTAGGTAACATGCCAGTGGGTGCCAGAATATAAGAATTCAGGCTCAAGCACTTTGTTCGTATCAATGCTATTAACCATTGCATGAACAATTTCTTGCAATTCAGATGAAAACTCTTCTACCAACAATTCGCTAATAAAAATCTTCGGTAGTTTTGGATCTGCGTGTTCAAAATGCTTAGCACGAAGCTTTTTTTCGGCAAAGTGATAATCGCCGTTAGCGAAATAGCCCATTTTCACAAAGTGCTTTGCTAATACATCGAGGTTCACTGGCGCGATGTTAAAGGTACGAAATGCAACATGATCATTTACGATGGTTTGCCCTTCTGCTAACACGTTATGTACTTTAGCTGCTGAAGGGGTTCGCTTAATATAATCCGCCCATAGCGCATCAAAAAACTGATAAGCGGCGGTAGTATTGGTTTGCTTCATTGCACATCTCCTCTCTAACAGGTACCAAGCAATAGCGTTCAGAACAGGCCAGAACGAACAAAAGTGATGTTATTAAGGCGCGCATTATACGCGAATTGGTAGGAAAGTTAATGGCCAATTTGTGCGCACTGAACAGCAGTTCGGTCCAGCGCGCACAAACCAGTATATTACCGCGGAATTTAAGTAGTACGCGCTTTACTTAATGATTCTGAAACTAAGAAGGCCAGTTCCAAAACCTGATCAGCATTTAAACGTGGATCGCATTGAGTAAGATAGCGTTCGGCTAAATCATCTTGCGAGATCTTGTAGGCACCGCCAGTGCATTCAGTAACGTTTTCACCCGTCATTTCTAAGTGAATACCACCCGCATAACTACCTTCCGCTTTATGCACCGCAAAGAACTGGCGGATCTCGCGAATAATGGCGTCAAAATCGCGGGTTTTGTAGCCACTACTGGCCTTAACCGTATTGCCATGCATTGGATCGCTAGACCACACCACATTGCGCCCTTCTTGCTGCACTCGGCGAATTAATCGTGGCAGGTTATCGGCCAGTTTATCGGCCCCCATACGGGTAATAAAGGTTAACCGCCCTGCTTCATTGTTCGGATTCAAGGTATCCAATAGTGCCATCAGCTCATCTTCCGTTGCCGTTGGCCCAATTTTTACTCCCACTGGATTATTAATGCCACGGAAAAACTCCATGTGCGCATGATCTAGTTGCCGCGTACGCTCACCCATCCACACCATATGTGCAGAACAGTTATACGGCATACCGGTAAGGCTATCTGTGCGGGTTAACGCTTCCTCATACGGCAGCAACAAAGCCTCGTGAGAGGTAAATAGTTCAGTTTCATGAATTGTTGGATGCGTTTCCGCAGTAATTCCCAACACTTCCATGAATCGTAATGCCTCTTCAATCCGCTCTGCAATTGCTTGATACTTTTCTTTCATTGGATTTGCATTAATGAAACCCATATTCCACTTATGCACTTTATGCAGATCTGCGAAACCACCCTGAGCAAAGGCCCTTAGCAAATTCAAGCTGGCAGCAGAGTGATGATAAGCAGTAAGCATGCGTTGCGGATCTGGCTGGCGAGCGCTATCTGTAAACTCAGCACCGTTAATAATATCGCCCCAGTAGCTCGGCAACG
>NZ_JBLRWZ010000043.1:0-14898 GCF_047920995.1 Aliidiomarina sp. | reverse complement strand
GGCGCACAGTAGCGGCACAAAAAATGAAAAGGAGTAACGCAATCCGCACGTTACTCCATAGTATATCAACACGAAAAATAGCGAGCGTTAAAAGCGGTAGCCAACTCCCAAGTAACCCTCGTTTCTTCTGCTGAAGTTATGTTGCAGATGATAAAACACACTGAAACGCTCGCTAAATTGATAGCGCCACTGCATTTCCACAAAATTTTTATCGCCGAAAATAAACTCACGCCCCGCTAAAACATTCAATTGCCAGTTCTCAGCTTGCACCAACTGGTAACCTGCAGAAAGTCTTGCTCCGGTATCTTTGAAGTTGCCACTCTTGTATTCAACAATACCTAAACCCAGTTTTATCTCTGAGTTTACATGGTAGTAGGCATTTGCTCGCAATACATAATCAAAAAGTGTGGCTACGGAGCCTTCAAAGCTAAACTCATTTCCTATAGGCGCTCGGAAATATATAGCAGGCTCATTTGCGCCTGAATAGCCGTACCTCGCAACGCCTACGTAACCCTCGTTGTCATTCGATTGAGCAAGCGCGTTATTGCTCACGCCGAAGTAAATCAATGTTGCAAACATTATAAATTTGATTGCTAATGTAATTTTCTGCATGTTGGGCTTCCCTTCTAGTTTATTGAATAATCACCGTGTCGCAATCAAAACAACCATCTTCACCACCGGCAAAGTAGGCATCACCAACTCGAGTAGTAGTTGAATAATTGCCGTCTCCCACTGTTAAATAAACCGTATATATTCCGTTGTATTGTGGGCTAAAATTTAAGGTAGTCGTCCCGCTAATAAAGTAGTCCGCCTCGTGGAACTGAATATGCTTTAATCGCCACGATACTATTGGTGCAAGGCCTTGCCTACCTCGCTCAGACAAACTATCTATTGTTGGCACAGCTTGAGCCGAAATACTCATCCCGCCTTGAAGAGAGTATGCGTTAGCAATAGGAAGATCATGTGCATATACCTTAATTGCATCACAAGAAGGTATTAATAGGTCGAGATTCCCAGTTGAGCCGTACGAATTTGTTGTGTAATACTTATCCGTAACGACCGATACAATTGACTTTTCACCTCGTTCCGTAGGAACGTAATAAAGATTTCTATTGCTAGAAAACCCTCCTAAAAAGTTTGTATTGTGTTGCGCATTATTTTCCCACCAAGCATAACGGTTGCTATTTCCAGTAGCGTACTCCCATAAACATCCCGCCAAATCTTCTATTTCTTTAATTATGCAAAAATTAGTTTTTCTCCCTCTAACTTGAAACGTTTCCCCTACAGCTGCATAAATAGGGCCGCCGGTATTGATCGTAGTTCTATGTTCAAGCCAGCCCGGCGCTACTAAATAGCCATTATTTACTGAGGTTATTTGATTCGCAATGAGAGAGCATTCTAGTTCGCGATCTACTGCTAATGCGGAAAATGAGGTGCCAGCGATGAGTGATATAAGGACGGTTTTAATGCTTTGGTGCTTTGGTGCTTTGGTGCTTTGGTGCTTTGGTGCTTTGGTGCTTTGGTGCTTTAACATTATTAAATCTCCATGAAAAAAAATCCTTGTGAACGATCTCCACAACAAATACCTGCAAAGATATCGACATAATAGTAACGATAGCTATGTAAAGTATCAATATTTTTGGTTCGAGCAGTTGAATAAAATCAACACTTTCTTAATAACACCTGAATTGAGCTTGGTCGTTATTTTACGTTCGCCAATAAATGCTGACATCATATAAAAGCACATCACTAACGACATAATCTCGCCCAACTCATGGCAGCAGTCCCTCTACGGACAAGTAATCCTTCCTAGAATAGGGCGACAACGTTAACTAAGTCAGTTACGTCCCTCCACCGGTTTTTATGCGCGAAAAACTGAGGTTAAATTAGCTGATGCTAGGTGTTACATCAGATTTATAGCAATCCACAGCGTTTTGCCGCATCAAGAATGTGTTGCTGCAAGGATGGTGCGCTAGCAGCAATTTCGCGCTGTTCAGCGATAATTTCTGCCAACATTTCTGCTGTAGTAAGTGGATTAGCCAATACCGTGCGAAATACTAACGAACCTTCACGATGGTATTTAACTGGGTTTAATTTAGTACGAGAAACAAACGAGCGACCATTTTCACGCTGATTTTTCTGAATAAAACGCGTAAGAATGTTCAAGTGTGGCGTAACTGCAGCAACCTGCTCAGCCGTTGCATTCACTAGCGCGGCTTTGATTTCACTCGGCACATACCGATAGGTAAGCAAACATAATTCAGGGTACGAAATTACCTCAAAATCATCTTGTTGCTCAATCATTGTGGCAAATTTCTTCGCGCGCTCAATGCCGGTATCAATCAACAATTCGTAGCCTGTTCGGCCCATTACATGCAAAGCGGAATACACCAACATGGCCATTCCAGGGCGTGAGCCTTCCATGGTGTGGCTACCTAAATCTTTGGAACCGCGGCGAATAACATACTCCGCGTGATGTTCGATCGCGTTTACCAACGCAGGATCTTTAAATAGCACCATGCCAGCGCCCATCGGCACATACATTTGCTTATGCGCATCAATGGTTAAACTATCGGCGAGTTCAATACCATCTAGCAATTTCCGGTACGTAGACGACATTAGTGTGGCGCCACCCCATGCGGCATCTACATGAAAATGAGCTGAGTACTCTTTCGCTACCGCCGCCATTTCCCGAAGCGGATCGATATGGCCCGTTTCAGTGGTGCCCGCAATGCCCACAACAGCCATTACCCGGCCGCCTTCAGCCGTTACTTTTGCGGCAATTTCCCGCAGGGCATCGAGCTTTATACGGTTGTTTTCATCTGCAGGTACACTGACAAAGTTTTTGCGGCCAATGCCTAATACATCAGCAGCCTTACTTAAGGAATAATGGCCACGTTCCGAAACTAATACCACTAAACGTTTATAGCCATACGCTGATAAACCGGCCGCTAACCCTTCCGCTGCAACTCCTGCAAAATCATCACGCGGCGCCAGTAAATTATTGCGCGCCACCCAAAGTGCAGAAATATTGGCAATAGTGCCACCAGAGCAAAAAGCCCCGAGGGAATGATCCGCATTATGCATCCAGCGTTCATAGAAAGCCGGCTGCTCTCCATAAACCAAGTGGTGCATCATGCCGAGCGTTTGCCGCTCCATTGGCGTAAAGGCTTTCGAGGTTTCGATCTTCACCAAGTTCTGGTTTAAACCCACCATTAACTTCGCTAATGGCAAAAGAAAATAGGGTAAAGCCGAGGTCATGTGGCCAATAAACCGAGGTGAGGCCGTGTGCACAGATTGCGCTACTAATTTTTTTAGTAATTTATCGGTGTGATCAGATACAAACTCTGGTTGTTCGGGGATATCGCTATAGGCAAAATCACGCTCAATCTCATGCAAAGGCCGTTCTTGCGTAACAATATGCGAAGAAAGGAACCCTTCCAGATTCTCAGATAAGTGTTTTTCGATTTTACCAAGTGTGGAATCAGGCGCCTCAGGAACCGTAAAGATCCTGTAGAGGGCTTCCATACTTGCTTCAGCAGTGGATTTAGGCGCCACGCGCATCTCCTAACGCAAAATTTCGAGCCGCAGACTTTAGCACACCCTCACCGCTTTCGGCTAGCTCGGCGGCGCGCTGCTGCAAATATTCAATGTTTTCCGTTGCAACGAGGTTAGCGTCAGCTAGGTTGGCCGTTAACTGCCACAAACTTTGCCCACTCGCTTGGTATTTACGTTCAAATGGGGTGATTGGCTCAACTTGCTCAGGCAACTGCCTCACTTCAGCCACTATTCCCACGCACGCAAGTGCGATAGCAAACTCATACAAATAAATAGGCCAGTTACTGCGTAGTTCAATACTTCCTCCTAGCTGCACAAAGGCTGGAAATACTGGTGCACCATGCCAACGGCGGCCAAGGTGCTTTTTCTTCGGCCATGGATTTGGATAAAGCAGAAAGTGGCGTTCAGGTTGCCACTTTGCTGCTGCAGCCAACCGCCAGAAATCATTTAGATCAGCCCGCACCAACATGTACTCGCCACAATGTTCCGACGCTTTCTTATGAAACACATGCTTACCCAAGCGATGCGCCGATTTATCGATACCCACCACCAAGGCTTGAGGATAACGCTGCGCTAACTCAGCAGTACTCTCGCCAACGCCGCAGCAAGAATCTAAAATTAGCGGCCCATTGCAGCTCGCCAATCGCTCTGCTACTTGTGCAAAAGCTGCTTGGCTATGTTCCGCTACCGGCTTTAAAAACTCGTGCTGCCAATATTTGGCAACCAAAGCGGGGATATCAGCATGAACCCCCGTTTGGTTGCTGGTAATTGCGCGTGATGCAAACTCACTCATTAGGTACGGGTACCGGTGCCGCGGCGTAATAGCCACCAGGCAAGCACAAAGAATGCGGCATTAAACACCAATAACACTGCAATTGCGGTAACCGGAGCAATGTCTGAAACGCCAATAAAGCCATAACGGAAGCCATTTACCATGTAGATAATCGGGTTGAACTGAGAAACTGTTTGCCAAAAATCAGGTAACAGCGTAATCGAGTAAAATACCCCACCCAAGTAGGTAAGCGGCGTGAGTATAAAGGTTGGAATAATGGAGATGTCATCGAAGGTTTTCGCAAACATAGCATTCAGTAAGCCACCCATCGCAAACAAGGTGGCGGTGAGCACTACGGTAAGCACAACCATGGCAAAATTTTCGATACGATAATCAACAAAGATACCCGATACCAACGTAACGATTACGGCAACAATCAATGCGCGCGCAACACCGCCGCCCACATAACCCAGAATAATCGTAATATTCGATACTGGCGCTACCAACATTTCTTCGAGGTTGCGCTGAAACTTAGCGCTGAAGAAAGATGATGCCACATTCGAATACGCATTGGTGATCACCGACATCATAATTAAGCCGGGCACAATAAATTCCATGTAGCTTACACCGCCCATTTCGCCGATACGGCTACCAATAAGGCTACCGAAAATAACGAAATACAGGGTCATGGTGATTGCTGGCGGTACTAAGGTTTGCACCCAAATGCGTAAAAACCGCGTGCACTCTTTAATCCAAATAGTTTTTAATGCCGTGAAATGAATTGGATTTCGCATACTACACTGGCTCCTTCGTATCGCGGCCTTGTTCCACTAGGTTAACGAATAATTCTTCTAGGCGATTCGCTTTATTACGCATCGAAAGTACCTTAATGCCTTGTTCGGTTAACTCGCTGAACACCGAATTCAAGCCCGCTGATTTAGCAACATCCACCTCAATAGTGTGATCATCAATGATGCGCATCGTGGCACTTTCTATTACCGGCGTTTTGCCATTTTCGGCGATATCCAGCACGAAGGTTTCAATATTCAGTTTACCCAGTAACGATTTCATTGTGGTGTTTTCGATAATTTGTCCTTTATCGATAATGCCAATATTCCGGCACAACACTTCCGCTTCTTCAAGATAATGTGTGGTTAGAATAATGGTTACGCCCTGCTTGTTAATGCGCGTTAAAAACTCCCACATTGAACGGCGTAATTCGATATCTACACCGGCTGTGGGCTCATCCAGAATTAATAATTTTGGCTCATGCAGCAAAGCGCGAGCGATCATAAGGCGGCGCTTCATGCCACCAGAAAGAGTACGGGCACGATCATTACGCTTTTCCCATAACCCTAATTGGTTTAAATATTTTTCTGCACGTTCCCGCGCTAAAGCACGGGAAACACCGTAATAGCCAGCTTGGTTTACAACAATTTGCAGAACTGTTTCAAACTGATTGAAATTAAACTCTTGCGGTACCAAGCCGATGTGTTCTTTTACTTGGTTAATTTGGGTATCTAAATCATAACCAAATACTTTAACCTGCCCTGCGGTTTTATTCACCAGTGAAGAGATAATGCCGATTGTCGTAGATTTACCTGCCCCATTTGGGCCTAACAATGCGTAAAAATCGCCTTCCTTAACGGTTAAATCGAGCCCTTTCAAGGCCACCAAGCCACCGCGATAGATTTTTCGCAGCCCGCTAATTTCGAGAGCGTTGGTCATTGAATACTCCGGGTAAATTCGCTTAAGAATTGCGCTGGTCGTAGCCCCAGCGGCTCATTAATTGTTGATCAAGGCCCAAATGATCAAGGATACGGGCCACCACAAAATCAACCAAATCAGCAATGGATTGTGGTTGATGATAAAAACCAGGTGCGGCAGGCATGATTGTAACGCCCAAACGCGAAAGATTCAGCATATGTTCTAAATGAATGCTGCTCAGTGGCATTTCGCGTGGCACTAAAATAAGCTGGCCGCGCTCTTTTATCACCACATCGGCAGCGCGTTCAATAAGGTTATCACTAGCGCCGGTGGCGATCGCGGATAGCGTACCCGTAGAGCACGGGCACACCACCATGCGTTTTGGTGCCGCCGAGCCAGAAGCCACAGGTGAAAACCACTCTTCTTTGCCATACACTTTTAGTTGTGATGTTGGTACTTGATAGCGTTCACATAAAAATGTTTGTAGTGCCTCTGCCGAGCCCGGCAACTTTAAGTTTTCTTCTGTGGCAAATACCACCCGCGCCGCACTAGAAATCAGCAATGAAACTTCCTGCCCTTGCGCTAACATGCATTCCAATAAGCGCAGCGCATATGGCGCTCCAGATGCACCAGTGATTGCTAAGGTAATTCGCTTATCTGCTGTTTTCATAGTTCGCTACGCCTTCTAATGCTGTTGCCAATAGTGGGTGAATACCGCCGAAAGCGCCATTGCTCATTACTACCCAATGTTCCTGCACTGCCGCCTTAGGGCTCTCGCCTTTGCGGTTCTGCGCGTTTACATTTAGCTCATGCGCACCAACGGATTTTTCCTGCCGATCTTGATAGTGCTTTTGCAATTCTGCTACTAACTCCGGCACGGTTTGTGCAACATGTACCGGCATTCCAGCCGCCGCTAAGGCCTGATTAAGTTGCCAGCCATCTTGCTCTTCGGGTTGTAAACCATACACCATATCAGCACCAGCAAATGCTGGAGCCAAAGTATTTTTGTGTACTCCCGCTTTCATTGTATTGGAACGCGGCTCGAAAATGGCAATTAAACGATCATTCGGGCCTATTTGCGCCCGCAGCGCCTGAATTGTGGTTGCGATAGCTGTGGGGTGGTGGGCAAAATCGTCGTAAACCCGCACGTTACCATAGGCACCTTTAAATTCTAAACGGCGCGCCGGTGCCGTAAATTGCTGCAATGCAGCGGCAGCTTGCTCCGGCTTTATACCCACTTGTACGGCCGCTATGATGGCCATCAGAGCATTCTCGGCATTGTGCTTGCCAATCAACTGCCAATCCACCTGGGCAACAACCTGGTTATGGTGCATTACTTGGAATGTACTGCCCGCCGCATTCAGTAATTGTACTTGCCAACCTTCGCTTGTGCCCGTTGCAATGCGTTGCGACCAGCATCCGCGTGCCAATACTTCTGCAACCGCGGGTTGCTGTGGATAAATCACTTGGCCATCACTTGGCACCGTGCGTATAACGTAGGCAAACTGCTGTTGGATTGCCGCTAAATCAGAAAAAATATCCGCATGATCAAATTCAAGGTTATTGATCACCAAGGTGTTAGCAAAATAATGTAAAAACTTAGAACGCTTATCGAAGAACGCTGTATCGTACTCATCAGCCTCAATTACGAAATATGGGCTAGTTGTTAACCGCGCCGTTTCACCATAAGGCTGCACCACTCCACCCACCAAGAAACTTGGATCAAGGCCTGCTTGCTCCAGAATCCACACCAACATAGAAGCGGTGGTTGTTTTCCCGTGGGTACCGGCTATGGCTAGTACATGCTTTTGGCGCAACACCTGCTCACCAAGCCATTGCGGGCCCGAGGTATAAGGCAAACGGCGTTGTAACACATGCTCTACCAATATATGACCACGGCTAAGCGCGTTACCGATAATTACTAAATCAGGTGCCGGCTCAAGCTGGCTTAAATCATCGTCTGCGAATACAGCAACACCTAACTTTTCAAGTTGCGTGCTCATTGGTGGGTAAATGTTGCGATCGCTACCCGTAACTCGGTGCCCCATCGATTTAGCCAACGCGGCGATACCGCCCATAAATGTACCGCAGATACCAAGAATATGAATATGTGCCATCAAGTGCCCCTGCTGCTTTACCCTAGCGCTTCACGAATAACCTCCGATTGTACCACTTCGCATTCACGCTAGCATCTGCGCAAAAAGGAAGCTTTCAGCTACGCTTTCAGGTAAACTAGCGCGCGTTCCCAGTAACGTACTAAACTCAAAACCAGAGGCTAATCATGCAACGCTTGATTCCCGTTCTGAACAACGATCACGTTCCTTTGCACTTAATTTCCGTGATCAACACCCTTCTCATTGCAGCAAAAGAAATCTCTTTCCGTCTTCACCAAGGCAGTTTGGCTGGCACACTTGGCTCAACGCTAGATGAAAACGTGCAAGGCGAAACCCAAAAGAAGCTTGATGTAGTATCCAACCAGCTAATAAAGAGCATGTTGTTAGAAACTAACTTGGTGCATGCCGTTGCCTCCGAGGAAGAAGATTTCGTGGTAATGGGCAATCCAGATGCTAAGTATTTAGTGGCGTTTGATCCTCTCGATGGTAGTTCCAACATTGATATCAACGGCTCAGTAGGCACTATTTTCTCCATTCTAGAGAAACCAGATCATCCTGCTGAAGGCACTGAACTGTTTCTGCAAACAGGCGATGAACAAATCGCGGCGGGCTATATCTTATATGGCCCTTCAACGATGTTAGTACTTACTACTGGCAACGGCGTGAAAATGTTTACCCTAGACCATTCCATCGGCGAGTTCTTACTTACCGTAGAAAAAGTAACGCTTGCAGAGCAAACGCAGGAGTTCGCAATTAACATGTCGAACCGGCGTTTCTGGACTAGCCCAATGGAGCATTACATCTCTGATTTGCTCTCAGGTGAGCTTGGTGTGCGCAAAAAGAACTTTAATATGCGCTGGAATGCCGCCATGGTTTCTGATGTGCATCGCGTACTTTCGCGCAGCGGTATCTTTATGTATCCAGCCGATTGTAAGAACCCAGAAAAGCCATGCAAGTTACGCTTAATGTATGAAGCGAACCCAATGAGCTTTTTAGTTGAACAAGCGGGCGGGCGCTCAAGTACTGGCTATGAACGTATTATGAGCATTCAGCCTACCGATATTCACGAGCGCGTATCGGTGATTATGGGTTCTCGTGCAGAGGTGGATACCTGCCTAGGCTACTATAAAAAGTATCAGTGCGATCGGCCCGATACGCCTAAAGTTTAATCCATAATCGTTCGATTACTTTGGGATTCTGATACAACGTTAGATATACTGAAGCCATCGTAAACCATTTTAATTTAAACATTATCATTTGTATGAAGTAAGGATATTGATATGAGCTTGAAAGACATACCTGCGGGCAAAAATCTGCCAGACGAAATTAACGTAATTATCGAGATTCCAGCCAATGCGAATCCGATTAAATACGAAGTAGATAAAGATACTGGCGCATTGTTCGTTGATCGGTTCATGTCGGCACCAATGTTCTATCCGTGCAACTACGGTTACGTAAACGACACCCTATCACTTGATGGCGACCCAGTAGATATTTTAGTTCCTACGCCATACCCACTGCAGGCTGGCTCAGTAATTCGCTGCCGCCCAGTAGGTGTGTTGAAAATGAGCGATGAATCAGGTGAAGATGCCAAAGTAATCGCTGTGCCAATCAGCAAACTGAGCAAAGAGTACGATCATATTGAAAACGTAAATGATTTGCCCGAGCTATTGCGTGCGCAAATCACTCACTTCTTCGAGCGCTACAAAGAGCTAGAAAAAGGCAAATGGGTGAAAGTTGAGGGCTGGGGCGACATCGATGAAGCGAAAGCGGAAATCGAATCTTCATACGCTCGAGCGCAAGACAACAAGTAAGCCATGAGTAACTGGTGTATTCAGGGCCAGCAACTTGAGTTTTGCTGGCCAGGTAACGCGCAACCTACCCTAAGCATTGCTGAATTTGCAGTTGCTAAAGGTGAACGCGTGCTGTTACGAGGCCCAAGTGGTAGCGGCAAATCAACGCTACTATCGCTGTTGGCTGGTGTACACCAAACTCAATCGGGCACCTTAATGGTGCTCGATGCAGATTTAAGTGCGCTTTCCCAACGCCAGCGCGATCGCTTTCGAGCCGACCACGTTGGTTATATTTTCCAGCAATTCAACCTGCTTCCCTATTTAAGTGCAATGCAAAATGTAGTGCTTGCTGCAAGTTTCTCAAAAGCACGGCAAGCCCGTTTGCAGGCACAAAAGGTAAGCGCCGAAGATGAAAGTAAGCGCCTACTTACACGCTTAGGCATTGCCGAACGCTTATGGCATGCGCAAGCCGGTAATCTTAGCGTAGGCCAACAACAACGAGTTGCTGCAGCACGAGCTTTGCTTGGTGCTCCCGAATTACTCATCGCTGATGAACCCACTTCTGCACTAGATACTGATGCGCGCGATAATTTCCTGCAACTCCTGCAAGAAGAGTGTGAGCAGCAGAGCATTACGTTGGTGTTCGTAACGCATGACGCCACGCTCAGCCATCATTTTGATCGCATCATAGAGCTTGCTGATATTAATACTGCAGAGGTAAGCCATGCAGGTAATTAAACTTGCGTTCGCAAGCCTACTGAGCCGCAAATCGAACGCTATTCTTACACTGCTCGCGATTGCCATTAGCGTAATGCTGCTGCTTGGCGTAGAGCGCGTAAGCCAAGAAACTCGTACTGGTTTTGCAAATACGATTTCTGGCACGGATCTTATCGTTGGCGCCCGCAGCGGCAGCGTGAACTTATTGCTGTACTCGGTTTTTCATATTGGCAACCCTACGAATAATGTGAGCTGGGAAACCTATCAACATTGGGCCAATAATAGCCAAGTTACTTGGAGCGTTCCGATAGCGCTTGGTGATAGCGTGCGCGGCTTTCCAGTAGTTGCTACCGAGCCTGCTTTTTTTGAACATTTTCGCTACGGCCAACAACAGCCGCTTGTTTTCACCAGCGGTGCGCCCTTTAGCCAAGAAAACACCGTAATTGGCGCCGAGGTAGCCCGCCGGCTTGGCTTGCAGCTTGGTGATGAGCTAGTGGTAGCGCACGGCACCGGCAGTATTAGTTTTCATGAACACGATGATCAACCACTTACGATTTCTGGTGTATTAGCCCGCACTGGCACCCCCGTGGATCAAGCCATCTATATTAGTTTGCGGGATCTCGACATCATGCACGGTGGCCAGGCCCACGATGACCATGATCACAACCATGATCACGAACATCATGGTGATGAGCATCATAGCCAACAAATCGATGAACATGAGCACCATGAGCATCATAACCAACACGCCGATGAACATGAGCACCATGGTGATGAACAGCATCACGAACAGCCGCCCATCCCGAGCGTAAGTGCCTTTATGTTAGGTTTGCAAAGCAGGCCCCGAGCTATTTTCATGCAACGGGAGATAAACACCTATCGCCCTGAGCCGCTTACCGCGATTATGCCAGGAGCCACATTACAAGATTTATGGCGCACGCTGAGTGGTTTTGAGCGAGCGCTATCGGTAGTTTCTGGCTTTGTGCTGCTGGCTGGTTTACTCGGGATGCTGGCAACCATTTTAGCTAGCCTACGCGAACGCAGACGGGAGATGGCCGTACTGCGTTCCATTGGCGCTGGCCCAGGAACTATATTCACCTTATTAGTGAGCGAAACGATTGTACTTACGTTAGCGGGCATCGCTGTAGGTATTGGTATGCTCTATGGCTTTATTTTTGCACTGGCACCTTATATTCAAAGTAATTTCGGTGTTGTAGTTGAACTAGGCGGTATATCAAGTGCCGAATGGTTACGAGTTGCGATCGTTTTAGGCGCTGGTTTCGTTATTAGTTTAATACCGGCCTGGCAAGCTTACCGTAATTCATTAACAGATGGTTTATCCATGAGGTTATAAATGAAGTTAGTAAATTACTTGGCAGTAGTAGCAACTGCAGCCTTTGCCTTATCAGTGCATTCAGCAATTGCAGATGTGCGCGAGTTAAAATGGAATGATTTAAAGCCATCTGATTGGATGGCGCCTGCAGTGCGCGATCCCATGTTTTATGAACAGAATCCTGACATGCAAGTGCAAACAAATTTGGATGCACCGGTAATTCCAGAACTAGATGGTGAGCGCGTAAAAATACCTGGATATGTTGTGCAATTAGAGGGCGATGATCGCCGTGTTACGGAATTCTTACTCGTGCCTTATTTTGGCGCCTGTATTCACGTGCCGCCTCCGCCGCCAAATCAAATCATTCATGTAAGCTTTCCTGAAGGGGTTCCTTACCCAGTAACTTACGATGCCGTTTGGGTTACCGGCACTATAAAAGTGGAGCATCGCGATTCTGATTTAGCGCTGGTAGGCTACCAATTAGAGGCCAGTAGTGTTATTTCTTATTTTTGAGATAATTAAAAAATAAACACAAAAAAGGTCACAGTGAAGAACTTCACTGTGACCTTTTATTGTAATCGCATTTAGGAATTAGAAGCGCAAAGCTAAATTCAAAAACGGCCCTTTGAACTCATGATAAGTATTAATAGAGCGTTCATTATTGAAGTGCAGCTTCATTGAACGATAGCCCAAACTTAGATGTCCATCAAACATCATGCTATCTAAAAAACGATATCGAACTGCAGCTTCTACATCGTAAGTATCATGGCTACCAACACCAACATGGCCTTGAGCTACAACCGAAAATCCGGTAAATGGTAGGCTTGCAGCACCGCGAACATATCCTGAATATACATCTTCTTTAATACGCCACACTGCAGTAGAACTAGCAGCCTGAAATTCAGTAATATGGCCATCAAATTGTTTTAAGCTAACACCAAATTTAAACTCTGTGAGGCCGTTATCAAGCGGCGCGTAAAACAAAGTATAAGTTTCATGGCCCAAATCAAGATCCACTGTGTAAGGAGTACCGCCAATGGTTATGATATCGCGGGCTGCACTATATTTAAGCTGCTGCGTTTCTACCTTAATATTCGGTATAAAAGGAATGAAATGATACAGCGACACACCTAGCCGCGCTTGCCCACTATCACTCCAAAAATACTCCCGCTGCTCGTTATCAATCTCTACCCCACCAGGCAGCGTTACCACTTGTGGTGTGTGCCCGCCACTCGGCTTCGCTTGCCAATACTGAACCTCTGCTTCAACACTGAGAATATCGGCTGAAACGGTGGCCGAAAATAGTAAGGCACTAGCAGCGGCAAACGCCGTTAAACTGTATTTCATTCCTTGAGTTCTTCTATTCATGATCACTACCCTTTACTACAAAACTTACTCACATGTTACACCAGAAAACGTACAACTGCCGCTCCCTCACTATCAGAAATGCGGATTTACGCAATATTTTCGGCACTTTCCTTCTTCGTTAGAGCAGCTTGCAAGTAATAGCCTAAACAACAATACTAGTGGCCACCGTGGCGATTTTGCACCAGTGCACGCACTTCGGCTGCAACGTTTAATGATGAACCATCGCTAAAAATAAGCGTAACTTCGTGGGTATCTCCTACTCGCAATGGCTCGCTCAACTGCATTAACATCAAATGGTATCCGCCAGGTTGTAGGGTTACCGATTGGCCCGCGGGGATTACTAACATGTCCATCTGTTCCATCCGCATTTGCTCGCCTTCACGCACATGCTGGTGAATTTCAACATCATTAGCCACACTAGTGCTAGCACCTACTAATAACATATCTTCGGTGCCTCGATTACGCAGCTCCCCAAAACCAGCCCCGTTAGGTTGCCCCGGAATAGATTCACGCAACCAAAGGCTTTCAACATCAACGTCTGCATAGGCCGGCGTTACAGCAGCTAATAAAAAAGTAAGAGCAGCAACACTGGTAGTTTTTAGTAGGTTTTTCATGAACGTTGTCCCGTTATAATAAGATGAACCTACTTTAACCAATTTTATGCAGTTTGGGTACGGCTGCGGCTAAAAAGCCACACTACTAGAGCAATTAAAATAATCGGCCAAAACAAGCTGAACCCTACTAACACCAAAACACCCGCTGCGATAGCAGTAGCCAGAGCTACACTGCCGAACAAAGCGGTTCCTACTACAAACGCAATACCGCCCAATAATGCGATCACTAATAGTGGCACTAGAACTACCGCAAACAAGCTAATTATAAAACCCACGATAGTAGGGCCAAATACCGCTAATAGTAAGATCGTTAACAACACCCAGAATAGAGTTTTCATTTGTATCTCCTGCAATTCAACTATTTATTATTTCATTACATAAGGAGATACAAGTTTCATGCCAATATTTGGAAAATATATTGTGGCCCATATAAATAGAGCGTTTCGCACAAGCCATGTGGTAGTAATTCAGATGAATGGATAATCAATACCCAAGGCAGGCAAACTGGAGAATGAAGAAAACACTAATAAATAGCGGTTTTCACTACCTTTATGCAGTGGGATTTACCAGAACCCACAACGAAAAAACCCCAGCCGTTAAGCTGGGGTTCTCGTCGTATTAGGAGCCTGGCGGTGTCCTACTCTCACATGGGGAAGCCCCACACTACCATCGGCGCTGACATGTTTCACTTCTGAGTTCGGAAAGGATTCAGGTGGTTCCACGTCGCTATGGCCGCCAGACAAATTTGGCATAATTTAGACAAAACTGATAAAGGCGTTTGAACACCAAGTAAACCTCACACCACTTCTCGCAGCACATCATTCGCGCTATCGCAAGCACCCATACACGTATCCCTACGCATATCTATATCACATTCCAACACCCCTTCGGTGTTGTATGGTTAAGCCTCACGGGCAATTAG
>NZ_JBLRWZ010000042.1:0-16255 GCF_047920995.1 Aliidiomarina sp. | reverse complement strand
GGCGTAGAAATGGTAATGCCTGGTGACAACATCAAGTTCGTAGTTGAACTGATTGCACCAATCGCAATGGATGACGGTTTACGTTTCGCAATTCGCGAAGGTGGCCGTACCGTAGGCGCTGGTGTTGTATCTAAGATTCTCGATTAATTTTAGTTGGCACTATGAAAGAAAGGCTTCCCTCGGGAAGCCTTTTTTGATCGATGCTAGGCTTGCTTTTGGCGCTTCTATCGGTATAATGACGCGTCCATTCCGATGCCTATCCTTCCCCCAGCTTGCTTCAATTCGCTAAAGGTTGGTTTATCATCGGAATTTAGAATATTTCTAGGGGTGTAGTTCCAATTGGTAGAACAGCGGTCTCCAAAACCGACGGTTGGGGGTTCGAATCCCTCCACCCCTGCCAGTTACAGCTGAATCAACGCGGGTCCGGCATATAATGAATGTAAAGACAGAAAACCAAAGAAACTCACTCGATATCGCTAAGTGGGTTATTGTAGTTGCTTTGCTTGTTGCTGCTGTTGTAGGTAACAATATTTACGGTGATATGTCTGTAGTATTACGGGCAGCATCAGTAGTGATTTTAGTTGCCCTCGCAGGTTTCGCAGCTGCAACAACAGAGAAAGGAAAAACCTTCCTCGGATTTGCAAAAGAAAGCCGCACTGAAGTTCGCAAGGTAGTATGGCCTTCACGTAAAGAAGCCACGCAAACCACGTTAATTGTGCTTGCGGTTACTGTTTTAGTAGCTTTGCTACTTTGGGGCCTCGATGGAATTTTAGTTCGTGTCGTGGGCTTAGCAACCGGCGTTACCATCTAAGGAGATCGCATGACTGAACCTAAGAAAAAGCGTTGGTATGTTGTACAAGCCTTCTCAGGATACGAAGGCCGAGTTGCCAAAACTCTAGCTGAGTACATAAAAACGCAAGGTATGGAAGAGAAGTTTGGTCAAATTCTTGTGCCTACCGAGCAGGTTGTAGAAATGCGCGGTTCTCAGCGTCGTAAGGCTGAGCGTAAGTTCTTTCCAGGCTATGTTTTGGTAGAAATGGCGATGGATGAAGACACTTGGCACTTAGTGAAAAGTACGCCACGAGTTTTAGGCTTTATTGGCGGCACCGCCGAGCGACCTGCGCCGATATCACAAAAAGAAGCAGATTTGATTCTGGATCGGCTTACTGAAAATGCGGATCGGCCGCGTCCGAAAACGTTGTTTGAACCAGGTGAGCTGGTACGCGTTAACGATGGTCCATTTGCTGATTTCAACGGTACTGTTGAAGAAGTTGATTACGACAAGAGCCGTATGAAAGTTTCGGTATCTATTTTTGGCCGTTCAACACCGGTTGATTTAGATTTCAGCCAAGTCGAAAAGACTTGATCGCGTTGGTGGATTGCTATACAATCCGCCTCCGTTTTTTCACATTAGGGAAGCCGTTTGAGTAAGTCTCCTCTTGGCTTACAAGGCGTTAAACCCTACAAACAGAGGTTGTAATCATGGCTAAGAAAGTTACTGCCATTATTAAGCTGCAAGTAGCAGCTGGTGCGGCAAACCCGTCACCGCCAGTTGGTCCAGCATTGGGTCAACACGGTGTGAACATCATGGAATTCTGTAAAGCGTTCAACGCGTCAACTGGCGAGCTAGAAAAAGGCGCTCCAGTACCTGTTGAAATTACAGTATTTGAAGATCGTTCTTTCACCTTCATCACCAAAACCCCTCCTGCAGCTTTCTTGCTGAAAAAAGCAGCTGGCGTTAAGAGTGGTTCAGGCCGTCCTAACACCGAGAAAGTGGGTACTGTTACTCGCGCTCAGTTAGAAGAAATTGCGAAAACGAAAGAGCCAGATTTAACGGCAGCAGATTTAGACGCCGCTGTACGTACTATCGCTGGTTCAGCTCGTTCAATGGGCTTGAAGGTAGAGGGGTAAGCACCATGGCACGTTTAACTAAACGTATGAAAGCTATCCGCGAAGCAGTTGATATCACTCGTGATTACGAGATCAGCGAAGCAATCGCGTTATTGAAAAAATTAGCAACTGCTAAATTCACTGAAAGCGTAGACGTTGCAGTGAACCTTGGCATCGATGCTCGTAAATCAGATCAAAACGTTCGTGGTGCTACTGTACTTCCAAATGGTACTGGCCGTGACGTACGTGTTGCCGTATTTACTTCAGGCGCAAACGCTGAGAAAGCCAAAGCTGCTGGTGCAGAACTAGTAGGTATGGAAGATCTTGCTGAGCAAGTGAAGAAAGGCGAAATGAATTTCGACGTAGTAATTGCTTCTCCAGATGCAATGCGCGTTGTAGGCCAGTTAGGTCAAGTATTAGGCCCACGCGGTTTAATGCCAAATCCAAAAACTGGTACTGTAACTGCAGACGTAGAAACTGCGGTTAAGAATGCAAAAGCTGGTCAGGTGCGCTACCGTAACGATAAGAACGGTATCATTCACTGCACCATCGGCCGTGTAGATTTTGAAGATACTAAGTTGAAAGAAAACTTAGAAGCATTGTTGGTAGCTTTGAAAAAGGCGAAGCCAGCAAATGCGAAAGGTGTTTACATTAATCGTGTTAGTGTTTCTACCACGATGGGTGCTGGCGTACGTGTAGACCAGTCTACATTAGAGTTACGCGGCTAATTTAGCCTCGGCTAATTAGCACGGTTAACAGTGCATGCATAGCGCGCGCTATTAACTTTATAATCTGTTTAAGTTTTAGGGTTGGAGTCGTCTCTCACGGTAATAGTGAAGTGGCTCTCATCCAAGACCGCAGGCGCCAATATCGAGAGGCATTGGCTTAATCATGAAAGCCTGCGCAGATGGTGATATCCGACTCAGACTCTCTGGGTAAGAGATTCACCGTGACAAAGTGGTGAGGGCGTTAGCAATAACAAACTCATCAAATTGTAACGTACGAGCAACCGGCGAAAGCTGGACGCTCATAACACGAGGTGATGCTAGTGGCACTTGGTTTAGTAGCAAAAAAAGCGATCGTTAAAGAAATTAACGATGTAGCTTCAGAAGCACTATCCGTCGCAGTAGCTGAGTATCGTGGTATGGAAGTTGCAGAACTTACCGTACTTCGCCGTCAAGCCCGTGAGCAAGGCGTGTATCTGAAAGTTATTCGGAACACTCTCGCAAAACGTGGCCTTGAAGGTACGAAGTTTGCAGACATTGAACCTGCACTTAAAGGTCCTTTGCTATATGGTTTCTCTATCGACGCACCAGGCAGCGCCGCTCGCCTGTTGAAAGATGCACAGAAATCATCAAAGCACCTGAAAGTAACAGCATTGTCTATCGGTAGCGGTTTATTGGGTCCAGAAAAATTGGACGCAGTAGCATCACTTCCAACACGCGACGAAGCGTTGGCAAAATTGCTTGCTACTTTCAAAGCGCCTGTTACCAAGTTCGTTCGTACTATCAATGAAGTACCTACGAAGTTTGTACGCGTTTTGTCAGCAATCAAAGACGCCAAATAAGCGACTACTTAATTAATTAATTTTAAACCTATAACCCGGGAGTTTAGAGAAATGGCTCTGACTAAAGAAGATATTTTAAACGCGATCGCTGAAATGCCAGTAATGGACTTAGTAGAGTTGATCGAAGCTGCTGAAGAGAAATTCGGCGTTGACGCATCTGCTGCTGTTGCAGTAGCTGCTGGTCCTGCTGCTGCTACTGAAGCTGCAGAAGAAAAGACTGAGTTCGACGTTATCTTGAAAGCAGCTGGTGCTAACAAAGTGTCTGCTATTAAAGCAGTTCGCTCAGCAACTGGCCTAGGCTTGAAAGAAGCTAAAGCTATGGTTGAAGCAGCTCCAGTAGCTGTTAAAGAAGGCATCGCTAAAGCTGACGCTGAAGCTCTTAAGAAAGAGCTAGAAGAAGCTGGTGCAGAAGTTGAGATCAAGTAATAAACTTGATTTACAGCGAGGCCGATAAGGCTTTGGCCTGGTGACTTAATTGTCACCAGGCTTTTTGCGCTAAAAAGGATACATCCAATTTTCCTGTATTTCTGGATGTATCGACAATGAAAATACAGGCGAACAGACCGTGACGAAATCTGTTGGCAGCTACCAGTTTCTATTTGGTGGTTAGGGTCAGAAATCAGCTAGCTGAGGAACCCCATGGCGTACTCCTACTCTGAAAAAAAACGTATTCGTAAGGACTTTGGAAAGCGCCCACAGGTGCTTGAAGTTCCTTACCTGCTCTCGATTCAGCTCGATTCATTTAAAAAGTTTATTGAAGCCGATCCTGAAGGTGGTTATGGACTCGAAGCGGCATTCCGCTCAGTGTTCCCAATCGCAAGTTATTCCGGCAACGCTGAATTGCAGTATGTCAGTTACCGACTCGGTGAACCCGTATTTGACGTAAGTGAATGTCAAATTCGTGGTGTTACATATTCTGCTCCTTTGCGGGTTACATTACGTCTTGTTATGTATGACAAAGACGCGCCTGCGGGTACGATTAAGCAAATCAAAGAGCAAGAAGTGTATATGGGCGAAATTCCGCTCATGACTGAGAATGGTACTTTTGTTATCAATGGTACTGAGCGGGTAATCGTTTCTCAGCTACACCGTTCACCAGGCGTATTCTACGATCACGATCGTGGTAAAACGCATTCATCTGGTAAAGTTCTTTATAACGCGCGCGTTATTCCTTACCGTGGCTCTTGGTTGGATTTTGAATTCGATCCAAAAGACAACGTGTTTGTGCGTATCGATCGCCGCCGGAAACTTCCAGCGACGATTATTTTGCGTGCGTTAGAATACACCGACGAACAAATTCTAGAGATGTTCTTTGAGAACAATCACTTTGAGATTCGTCGTGACAAAGTATTTATGACATTGGTTGCCGACCGATTACGCGGTGAAACTGCGTTATTCGAAGTAAAAGCACCTGATGGTTCAGTAATTGTTGAGAAAGGCCGCCGTATTACCGCGCGCCACATTAAACAGATTACTGATCTCGATATTAAAGAAATGGAAGTGCCAGTAGATTATCTGGTAGGTAAAGTACTCGCAAAAGATCATGTTGCGAAGAAAACCGGTGAAGTTATCGCTAAAGCGAATGACATCATTACTCTTGAATTATTAGCTAAGTTACGCGAAGCAGGCTTCAAGAAATTCGATACCCTGTTCGTGAATGATTTAGATCACGGCCCATACATCAGCGAAACCATTCGTATCGATTCCAGCACGAATCGTTTAGAAGCGTTAGTTGAAATCTATCGCATGATGCGTCCAGGTGAGCCACCAACTAAAGAAGCGGCAGAATCATTATTTGAAAATCTGTTCTTCTCTGAAGATCGTTATGATCTTTCAACGGTTGGCCGCATGAAGTTTAACCGTCGTTTAGGTCGTGAAGAACTCACTGGCCAAGGCACGTTAAGCCGTGAAGACATCGTTGATGTAATGCGCAAGTTAATCGAAATCCGTAACGGCCTAGACGTTGTTGATGATATCGATCACTTGGGTAACCGCCGTATTCGTTCTGTGGGCGAAATGGCAGAAAACCAATTCCGTGTTGGTTTGGTTCGTGTAGAACGTGCTGTTAAAGAGCGCTTAAGCTTAGGCGATCTTGATGCGATTATGCCGCAAGATTTGATCAACGCGAAGCCAATCTCAGCAGCAGTGAAAGAGTTCTTTGGCTCAAGCCAGCTTTCACAGTTTATGGATCAGAATAACCCGTTATCGGAAGTTACTCATAAACGCCGTATTTCAGCATTAGGTCCGGGTGGTTTAACTCGTGAACGTGCTGGTTTCGAAGTTCGTGACGTACACCCAACGCATTATGGTCGTTTATGTCCAATCGAAACGCCAGAAGGCCCGAACATCGGCTTGATCAACTCATTAGCAACGTTCTCACGTACGAACGAATATGGTTTCTTAGAAACGCCATACCGTAAAATCGTAAACGGCGCGGTAACAGATGATGTTGAATACCTTTCGGCTATCGAAGAAGGCAAATACGTAATCGCTCAGGCGAACGTAACCTTGAATGAGAAAGGCGAAATTCAAGAAGAATTGGTACCAAGCCGATTCAACAACGAATTTACGCTAACACCGAAAGAGCAAGTACAGTTCATGGATGTTGCGCCACAGCAGATCGTTTCTGTGGCAGCAAGCTTGATTCCATTCCTTGAGCATGATGATGCTAACCGTGCCCTGATGGGTTCAAACATGCAACGCCAAGCCGTTCCTACCTTACGCGCTGATAAGCCGTTAGTAGGTACAGGTATCGAGCGTACTGTAGCAGTAGATTCCGGTGTTACTGTGGTAGCTAAACGTGGCGGTGTAGTTGATTACGTAGATGCTAGCCGTATCGTTGTGAAGGTTAACGAAGAAGAGATGGTGCCAGGCGAAGCCGGTATCGATATCTATAACTTAACTAAATACACACGTTCAAACCAAAACACCTGTATTAACCAGAAGCCATGTGTAAAAAATGGTGAGCCGGTAATGCGTGGTGATGTATTGGCGGATGGCCCTTCAACCGATCTCGGTGAATTGGCGCTTGGTCAAAACATGCGTGTAGCCTTTATGCCTTGGAACGGTTACAACTTCGAGGATTCAATCCTTGTTTCTGAGCGAGTTGTTCAGGAAGATCGTTTAACCACGATTCATATCCAAGAGCTAAACTGTGTTGCACGTGATACCAAACTAGGTATTGAAGAAATTACGGCAGATATCCCGAACGTTGGTGAATCTGCACTAGGCAAGCTAGATGAATCTGGCGTTGTTTACATTGGTGCAGAAGTTAACGGTGGTGATATCTTGGTAGGTAAAGTTACGCCGAAAGGTGAAACGCAACTTACCCCGGAAGAGAAACTTCTGCGTGCCATTTTCGGTGAGAAAGCATCTGATGTGAAAGATAGCTCATTGCGCGTACCAAATGGTGTAAACGGTACCGTAATCGATGTGCAAGTATTTACCCGTGATGGGGTAGAGAAAGATAAGCGTGCGCTCGATATCGAAGCAATGCAGTTGGCTCAGGTGAAAAAAGATCTTACCGATGAGTTCAAAATTCTTGAAGAAGGCTTGTATGCCCGCGTACGCACCTTGTTGTTAGCCAACGGTTTTGATGAATCGAAGCTAGCATCAATGGATCGCAGTAAGTGGTTAATGCAAAGCTTGAAGAGCGAAGCAGCACAGCAAGATCTTGAGCATCTTGCACAGCAGTACGAAGAGCTTCGTGAAGATTATGACAAGCGTTACGACGAGAAGCGCCGGAAAATTACCCAGGGCGATGATTTACAACCTGGTGTACTGAAGATTGTAAAAGTATACCTAGCTGTGAAACGCCGCATTCAACCGGGTGATAAAATGGCCGGTCGTCATGGTAACAAAGGTGTTATTTCAACCATCGTACCAGTGGAAGATATGCCTTACGATGAAAACGGCGACGCTGTTGATATCGTATTGAACCCACTTGGTGTTCCATCACGGATGAACGTTGGTCAAATCTTGGAAACTCACTTAGGTGCAGCAGCACGTGGTATCGGTAAGAAAATCGAAGCCATGTTAGCCGAGCAGCGCAAAGTGGCCGAAATGCGTGAATTCTTGCAGAAGGTTTACGATATCGGTAAGGGTCGTCAAGATATTGATTTCAGTACGTTTAGTGATGAAGAAGTGGTTCGTTTGGCAGAGAACTTGAAGAAAGGGTTACCGGTTGCATCGCCTGTGTTTGATGGCGCTGTAGAAAAGGAAATCAAACAATTGCTTACGCTGGCTGATTTACCAGAATCAGGCCAAGTTGCATTGTATGATGGCCGTACCGGAGATTCCTTCGAGCGTCCTGTAACCGTTGGTTACATGTACATGCTGAAATTGAATCACTTGGTTGATGATAAGATGCACGCACGTTCAACTGGCTCGTATAGCCTTGTAACTCAGCAGCCGCTGGGTGGTAAGGCACAGTTCGGTGGTCAGCGCTTCGGTGAGATGGAAGTGTGGGCCCTTGAAGCATACGGTGCCGCATATACGCTGCAGGAAATGCTCACGGTGAAATCAGATGACGTGAATGGTCGTACGAAGATGTATAAAAACATCGTAGACGGCAATCACCAGATGGATCCAGGTATGCCTGAATCGTTCAACGTGTTGCTGAAAGAGATTCGCTCGTTAGGTATTAACATCGAGCTAGAAGACGAATAAGCAGCCATTGTTCGCTTAGCGAAAGGCATAGAGTCAGCGCCGCCGAGGGCTTCGGCCCTCGGCAAGGTTAACTCCGACAGGAGATGAAACGTGAAAGATTTATTGAAGTTTCTGAAGCCACAAAAAGATAGCGATGAATTTGATCGCATTCGTATTGCACTGGCATCACCGGATCAAATCCGGAGCTGGTCATTTGGTGAAGTAAAGAAACCAGAAACCATCAACTACCGTACGTTCAAGCCAGAACGTGACGGTCTTTTCTGTGCCCGTATTTTCGGTCCGGTAAAAGACTACGAGTGTTTGTGTGGTAAATATAAGCGCCTTAAGCATCGCGGTGTAATCTGTGAGAAATGTGGCGTTGAAGTTACCCTCACAAAAGTTCGTCGTGAGCGTATGGGCCACATTGAATTAGCAAGCCCAGTAGCACACATCTGGTTCTTGAAATCACTACCGTCACGCATCGGCTTAATGCTGGATATGACGCTACGTGATATCGAACGCATTTTGTATTTCGAATCATACGTTGTGATCGACGCGGGTATGACGTCTTTGGAAGAAGGCTCATTACTTGGTGAAGAAGAGTATCTTGATGCTCTTGAAGAGCACGGTGATGAATTCGAAGCAAAAATGGGTGCAGAAGCGATTCTTCACTTATTGCAAAGCATTGGCCTTGAAGGTGAAATCAAACGTTTACGGGAAGAGCTGCCAGAAACCAACTCTGAAACGAAGCGTAAGAAAATCAGCAAGCGCTTGAAGTTGCTAGAATCATTCCATTTCTCAGGCAACAAGCCTGAGTGGATGATCTTGAAAGTACTACCGGTATTACCACCAGATTTACGTCCGTTGGTACCACTAGATGGTGGTCGTTTCGCAACTTCAGATTTGAACGATTTATATCGTCGAGTAATCAACCGTAACAACCGCTTGAAGCGTTTGTTGGATCTTGCTGCACCAGACATTATCGTGCGCAACGAGAAGCGGATGCTACAAGAAGCGGTAGATGCGTTACTTGATAACGGTCGCCGTGGCCGAGCTATTACTGGCTCGAACAAACGCCCACTGAAATCTTTGGCTGATATGATCAAAGGTAAGCAGGGTCGTTTCCGCCAGAACTTACTTGGTAAGCGCGTAGATTATTCAGGCCGTTCAGTTATCACCGTTGGTCCTAAGCTGCGCTTACACCAATGTGGTTTACCGAAGAAAATGGCACTTGAGCTATTCAAACCATTCATTTACGGCAAATTGGAAGCGCGCGGTTTAGCGACAACCATTAAAGCTGCGAAGAAAATGGTTGAGCGTGAGTTACCGGAAGTATGGGATATCTTAGACGACGTAATTCGTCAGCATCCAGTACTTCTTAACCGTGCACCAACCTTGCACCGTTTGGGTATTCAAGCGTTCGAACCAGTGCTTATCGAAGGTAAGGCGATTCAGTTGCACCCACTCGTGTGTGCGGCCTATAACGCCGACTTCGATGGTGACCAAATGGCAGTACACGTTCCATTAACGCTTGAAGCGCAAATGGAAGCCCGTGCTCTAATGATGTCTACCAATAACGTGCTATCGCCTGCATCAGGTGAGCCAATCATCGTTCCTTCACAGGACGTTGTATTGGGCGTTTACTACATGACCCGTGAGAAAGTTAATGGGCGTGGTGAAGGCATGGTATTGAAAAGCCCGAAAGAAGCAGAAAAAGCATACCGCACAGGTGCTGCAGAACTGCATGCTCGGGTAAAAGTACGGATTAACGAAGTGTTGTTTACCGAAGAAGGTGAGCGCACTGAAGAAAGTAAAATTGTTGATACAACAATCGGCCGGGCAATTTTCTCATTGATTCTACCTGAAGGCATCGCATATGAAGCCATCAACCAGAACATGGGTAAAAAGCAGATCTCTCGCTTATTGAACCGCACCTATCGTGATTGTGGTTTGAAAGCTACGGTTATCTTTGCCGACCAATTGATGTACACCGGTTTCCATTTTGCGATGATCTCTGGTTCTTCAGTAGGCATCAACGATATGGAAATTCCAACAGATAAAGCTGAAATCATTGAAGATGCAGATAAGCAAGTTGCAGAAATTCAAGATCAGTTTGAGCAAGGCTTGGTAACCGCTGGTGAGAAGTACAACAAAGTAATCGATATCTGGTCTACCGCGAACGAGAAAGTTTCCAAAGCAATGATGGATAACTTATCGAAAGAAATGGTAACCAACGCCAAAGGTGAGCAAGAGGAACAACAATCGTTCAACTCTGTTTACATGATGGCTGATTCTGGCGCCCGGGGTTCACCCGCACAGATTCGTCAGTTGGCAGGTATGCGTGGTTTGATGGCGAAGCCAGATGGCTCAATCATTGAAACGCCAATCGTTGCAAACTTCCGTGAAGGTTTGAGTGTACTTCAGTACTTCATCTCTACTCACGGTGCGCGTAAAGGTTTGGCGGATACCGCTTTGAAAACTGCAAACTCGGGTTACTTAACCCGTCGTTTAGTAGACGTTGCACAAGATTTGGTAATTACCGAAACAGATTGTGGTACCCACGAAGGTTTAATCGTGAAGCCATTGATTGAAGGCGGTGATGTAGTAGAGCCATTGCGTGAGCGTGTTCTAGGCCGTGTAGTTTGTGATGACGTATTGAAGCCAGGTACAGGCGAAGTGCTAGTAGCACGTAACACATTACTCGATGAGAAAATGTGTGATGTGTTAGAAGCGAACTCGGTTGATGAAGTAAAAGTACGTTCAGTTATCACCTGTGATTCAATTCACGGTGTATGTTCGAACTGTTATGGTCGTGATTTGGCTCGTGGCCACTTGGTGAACGACGGTGAATCTGTGGGCGTAATTGCTGCACAATCAATCGGTGAGCCAGGTACTCAGTTAACCATGCGTACGTTCCACATTGGTGGTGCTGCATCGCGGGATTCAGCAGCGAATGCAATCCAAGTGAAGAACCCAGGTCGCGTTAAGCTCCACAACGCGAAGAGCGTAGAAAACAGTGATAAGCATTTAGTAATCACTTCACGTTCAACTGAGTTAACCTTGATTGATCAGTTTGGTGCAGAGCGCGAGCGCTATAAAGTACCTTACGGTGCCATCTTGAAGAAACGCGATGGCGACGAAGTAGTTGCTGGCGAAACTGTTGCCAACTGGGATCCGCACACGCATCCAATCATTACGGAAGTAGCGGGTAACATTAAGTTCGTTGATATGATTGATGGTGTAACGATCACCACGCAAACAGATGAACTTACTGGCCTAACAAGCACGGTTATTCTCGAAGCCGGTCAGCGCACCAGTGCTGGTAAAGATATGCGTCCAATGGTGAAATTGGTTGATGCAAAAGGTAACGACGTACACATCGTTGGTACCGATATGCCAGCTCAATATTTCTTACCAGGTAACGCAATCGTAAGCTTGAACGATGGTTCTACGGTAGGTATCGGTGACACGGTAGCGCGTATTCCTCAGGAAGGTTCGAAAACTCGCGATATTACCGGTGGTTTACCACGGGTTGCCGATTTGTTCGAAGCGCGGAAACCGAAAGAGCCAGCAATTCTTGCTGAAATCACCGGTACGGTGTCATTCGGTAAAGAAACCAAAGGCAAACGTCGCTTAATGATTACCCCTGCAGAGGGTGGCGATCATTATGAAGAAATGATTCCGAAATGGCGTCAACTTAACGTGTTCGAAGGTGAGCAGGTTACCCGTGGTGAAGTTATTGCCGATGGTCCAGAAGCACCGCAAGATATCTTGCGCTTGCGTGGCGTTTCAGCAGTAGCTAACTACATTGTGAACGAAGTACAAGAAGTATATCGTTTACAAGGGGTTAAGATTAACGATAAGCACATCGAAGTTATTGTTCGGCAGATGTTGCGGAAAGTTATCATTACTAGCCCAGGTGAATCTGAGTTGCTGGAAGGTGAGCAGGCAGAATTTGCGAAAGTTGTAGAAGTGAACCGTGATTTAGAAGCGGCAGGTAAAATGCCTGTTCGTTACGAGCGCCAGTTGCTTGGTATCACTAAAGCGTCACTCTCTACAGAATCGTTTATTTCTGCGGCATCGTTCCAGGAAACAACACGGGTACTTACCGAAGCAGCAGTTCAGGGTAAAGAAGATCCATTACGCGGCTTGAAAGAGAACGTAATTGTGGGTCGCTTAATCCCAGCGGGTACTGGTTTCGCGTATCACCAAGAACGTATTCGCAGACGCAAAGCAGCAATGACTCCGGTTGTTACTACTGCTGCAGACGCAGAAGCTGCATTATCTGAAGCCTTGAATGAAGGTAACGATGATAGTGCGGATAAAGCCGGCGAATAATTTGTAGCGTTCAACGCCCATTACGATCGAAAAAAGCCCAGTTTTTGCTGGGCTTTTTGTTGTCTATTGGTGGCAAAATATGGACGAGTTACGCAATTATTACTTTTGTTATGATTGCGTTTGCAGCTTACTTTGCCATTGTCCTGTTAACCGACGTGCGGGTTCTGGTTGACAGGGTAATTTATAACCTATAAAATTCCGCCTCCCCATTTCCGGGGATTCAACCTTTTTTGTGGTGCGGATTTAGCGACTGATACCATAAAAAGAGGCTCTGCGCTTGGGTAGTAAAGCTACTTGAGCGTTTGCCTTGTTGTAAAACGTATAATTTGGAGAAACCATGGCAACAGTTAACCAATTAGTGCGCAAAGGACGCAAGAAGCCGGTAGAAAAAAGTAACGTACCGGCTCTGCAAGCTTGCCCACAGAAGCGTGGTGTATGTACTCGTGTATATACTACTACCCCTAAGAAACCTAACTCAGCATTGCGTAAGGTATGTCGTGTGCGTTTAACCAACGGTTATGAAGTAACTTCATACATCGGTGGTGAAGGCCACAACTTGCAAGAGCACAGTGTTATTTTGATTCGTGGCGGTCGTGTAAAAGACTTGCCAGGTGTGCGTTATCACACCGTACGTGGCGCACTTGACTGTGCAGGCGTAAACAATCGTAAACAAGGCCGTTCTAAGTACGGCGTGAAGCGGCCTAAATCTTAACGGTTCTCCGTTGCGAGTAAGGCCAAACTAAATAATTTATAAGTTTTGGGTAACCCCTGAAGATATCGGAGAATTCCTATGCCTAGAAGACGCGTCGTCGGCCAACGTAAAATCCTTTCAGATCCTAAGTTTGGATCGCAGTTGTTGGCAAAGTTCATCAATGTTGTCATGGTTGATGGTAAAAAATCAGTCGCTGAAAGAATCGTATATGGTGCTTTAGACATCGTTGCGCAAAAAGCTGGTAAAGACCATTTAGAAGTGTTTGAAGATGCACTTGATAATATCCGCCCTGCAGTAGAGGTTAAATCTCGCCGGGTTGGTGGTTCTACATACCAGGTACCAGTAGAAGTACGTCCAGTACGTCGTAACACTCTAGCAATGCGCTGGATGGTTGATGCGTCACGTGGCCGTGGTGAAAAATCAATGGCACAACGCCTTGCTGGCGAAATGCTTGACGCTTCACAGAACAAAGGTTCTGCAGTGAAGAAGCGTGAAGACGTTCACCGCATGGCTGAAGCGAACAAAGCATTCGCTCACTACCGCTGGTAATTTCACGCTCAAAACTCTAATTAAGAGGAAGCAATTGTGGCAAGACAAACTTCAATCGAGCGCTATCGTAATATCGGTATCGTTGCTCACGTAGATGCGGGTAAAACCACAACTACCGAACGTGTACTTTTTTACACTGGCTTATCGCATAAGCTAGGTGAAGTACATGACGGTGCTGCAACTACGGACTGGATGGAGCAAGAGCAGGAGCGTGGTATTACTATCACCTCAGCTGCGGTAACTAGTTTCTGGGCTGGTATGGATCAGCAGTTTCCACAACACCGTATCAATATCATCGATACTCCTGGACACGTAGACTTCACTGTTGAAGTAGAGCGTTCACTACGAGTTCTTGATGGTGCGGTAGTTGTATTGTGTGCCTCTTCAGGCGTACAACCGCAAACTGAAACTGTATGGCGCCAAGCGAACAAATACGAAGTACCGCGTATGGTATTCGTAAATAAAATGGACCGCATGGGTGCAGACTTCACTAACGTTGTGAAGCAAATGAAAACCCGTTTAGCGGCCGTTGCCGTGCCTATTCAGATTCCAATCGGCGCAGAAGAAGATTTTAAAGGGGTTGTTGACCTCGTTAAGATGAAAGCTATCAACTGGAACGAAGCAGACCAGGGCATGACTTTCACTTACGATCCGATTCCTGAAGACCTTATGGATGAAGCTGAAACACTTCACAACGAGTTAGTGGAAGCAGCTGCTGAAGCAAACGACGAGTTGATGAACAAGTACTTGGAAGGCGGCGAGCTAACTGAAGCTGAAATTAAAGAAGGTTTACGTCAGCGCACGTTGAACAACGAAATTGTACTTGTTCTATGTGGTTCAGCATTTAAGAACAAAGGTGTTCAAGCGGTACTTGACGGCGTTATCGAATACTTGCCTTCACCATCTGAAGTGAAAGACATTAATGGTATTCTTGAGAACGGTGAAGAAATTCTTTGTGCCTCTACCGACGAAGAACCATTTGCGGCGTTAGCGTTCAAAATCGCTACCGACCCATTCGTAGGTACTCTTACGTTCTTCCGTGTTTACTCTGGTGTAGTAAACGCTGGTGAATCTGTGTACAACGCAGTGAAGCAGAAGAAAGAGCGTTTCGGCCGTATCGTGCAAATGCACGCTAACGACCGTCAAGAACTTAAAGAAGTTCGTGCGGGTGACATCGCGGCTGCTATCGGCCTGAAAGATGTTACTACGGGTGACACTCTGTGTTCACACGATCGCATCGTAATTCTTGAGCGTATGGAATTCCCAGAACCGGTAATCTCGGTAGCGGTTGAGCCGAAAACTAAGGCCGACCAAGAGAAGATGGGTATCGCGTTAGGTAAACTAGCTGCTGAAGATCCATCGTTCCGTGTTAAAACTGACGAAGAAACAGGTCAAACGATCATTTCTGGTATGGGTGAGCTTCACCTAGACATCATCGTAGACCGTATGAAGCGTGAGTTTAAAGTTGAGTGTAACGTAGGTAAACCACAGGTTTCTTACCGTGAAACAATCCGCCAGAAAGTGGAAGTTGAAGGTAAGTTTGTTCGTCAATCAGGTGGTCGTGGTCAATATGGTCACGTATGGTTACGTATGGAGCCATTAGCGCTCGATTTTACCCCAGATGCGAAAGACGAAGAAGAGAAACCAACTTATGAGTTCGTAAACGAAATCGTGGGTGGTGTGGTACCAAAAGAATACGTTCCTGCCGTTGACAAAGGTTGTCAAGAGCAGATGCAAAACGGTGTACTTGCAGGCTTCCCAGTATTGGGTGTTAAGGTTACATTGTTTGACGGTTCTTACCATGATGTTGACTCAAACGAGATGGCGTTTAAGATCGCTGGTAGCATGGGCTTCAAGAAAGGTGCTCTACAAGCGAAACCTGCTCTACTTGAACCTATCATGCAAGTAGAAGTTGTTACTCCTGAAGATTTCATGGGTGACGTAGTAGGTGACTTGAACCGTCGCCGCGGTATGATCGAAGGTATGGACGATGCTCCAGGTGGTTTGAAGCAAGTTCGTGCCCAGGTGCCATTAGCTGAGATGTTTGGCTATGCAACTGACCTGCGTTCACAAACTCAGGGTCGCGCATCATACGCAATGGAATTCTTGAAGTACCAAGAAGCTCCGAATAACGTTGCAGAAGCAGTAATCGCTGCGCGCAACACTAAAGATTAATAGTTGAGTTCTAGTCCCGGCTCAGAAGGGCCGGGCTTCTAACTTTATTAAGGAAATAGCAATGGCTAAAGCAAAGTTTGAACGTTCTAAGCCGCACGTAAACGTAGGTACTATCGGTCACGTTGACCACGGTAAAACTACTCTTACTGCAGCGATTACATCTGTATTAGCAAAGCACTACGGTGGCTCTGCTCGTGATTTCGCACAAATCGATAACGCGCCAGAAGAAAAAGCGCGTGGTATCACCATCTCTACGTCACACGTAGAGTACGATACTCCATCACGTCACTACGCACACGTAGATTGCCCAGGTCACGCCGATTATGTGAAAAACATGATCACTGGTGCTGCGCAAATGGACGGCGCTATCTTAGTAG
>NZ_JBLRWZ010000041.1:0-17394 GCF_047920995.1 Aliidiomarina sp. | reverse complement strand
GTGAATCCGACCAGGGCGATAACCATCAAAGCCGTGTGAAAACTCAGCAGCCAGAGCGCCACCCAAGCAACCATGCCCGCAAGCACCATGAAGCAAACCGATTGCGCCCATTTAGCCGAGCGGAAAGTAAGTGAAATATCCACCGGAGAACTACAGCGCGCCCTACTAGCGCGAGTATTAGCAGGAAAACCAAAAGTAATTCTTGCCGATGAACCCACAGCCGGCCTCGATCCACGTCATCAACGCGCAGTAATGCAACTGTTGCAAGCGCACGCGCGCGCTGGCGGTATGGTGATTGTAGTAATGCACGATTTACGCGCTGGGCAGGAATATTGTGATAACGCCTTGTTACTGGCGAACAACGCGGTGTATGCGCAAGGCGCTAGCGCTGAGGTGCTTACCGCTGAAAATATTTTCGCAGTATTTGGGGTTTAATCATGAAGCAATCTCGCAAATAGCTGGGCATTCTCAGGGTGTGAACTAGCATTTATGATGCTTAGTTACTCGGAGGCAAGGATGCCAACAATATCAGAGTTCTTCGGAATCGCGATCCGCATGTATTACAACGACCACAACCCACCTCATATTCATGTTTACTACGGTGAATTCGAGGCTATAATTAAGATTAGTTCATTCGAGGTTCTATCGGGGAAGTTGCCGCGCAGGGCTCTGCTCCTCACTATAGATTGGATCTTATCCAATCAAGAGGCGCTTCTCGAGGATTGGGAACTTGCCGAAAAGCATTTACCGTTAAAACCGATTCCGCCCTTGGAGTAACTATGCACATTGCGAAAGTAACAGCTGTTAAACCGAAAGCCGGCTATGTGCTAGCACTTGAATTTAATAACGGTGCTAGCGGCGATGTGTGCGTTGAAGATATGTTGTTTGGTCCAGTATTTGATCCTCTTTGGAACGTTGAGAACTTCGCGAAAGTTGCAGTAGACACCTTTGGCGCTGTTTATTGGCCTTTAGAACACACAAAAAATCAACCAGATATTGCGCCTGATGCATTATATCAACGCCTGTTAGCGAACACCGCAACAGCCAACTAAAGCACTAATCTACAACAGCACCTTAATCAAATTCGCTAGCGAGCCTTCAATATTGATATCCGCCACTTTGGCGAGCGCCGGTTTAGCGTTAAAGCCCACGCCAAAGCCAGCAGCTTCAAGCATGGCGATATCATTCGCGCCATCGCCTACTGCAATTACTTGCTCGCGGGGCAAGCTGTATTGGCGCATCAAGGCTTTCAGCGCATCTGCTTTCGCTTGCCCATCAATAATTGGGCCGAGCAACTTACCGGTAAGCTTGCCATTGGCTACTTCCAGTACATTACAGGCCACGTAATCGGCGCCCCACCGCATGGCCGCCATATCCGCAAACCAGGTAAAACCGCCCGATACAATGGCAATACGCCAGCGAAATTTACGCAAAAAGCGCATTAAATCATCGGCGCCCTCGGTGTAGGGTAGATTATCGGCCATCTTAAAAATCAGCTCTTCGGGAACCCCCTGCAGCATTTTCACCCGCTCGTTCAGCGCCTCCACAAAATCCAGCTCACCTTGCATCGCGCGTTCGGTAATCGCCGCAACCGCCTCACCATGGCCAGCAGCCTCAGCAATGGCATCGATGCTTTCGAGCTGTATCAATGTGGAATCCATATCAAACACCGCCAACCCTGGCTTGTGCATGTCGGGTAATGTGCTCATTGCTTCTATGTCCTTACGCTTACGCGCTCATTGTTTTTATTCTGGAATGGTTATTGCACGGTTGCTCTATTGTGCATAAATTTCATCCGATTTCTGCAGTGAAAATGTAAACGGCCGAATTTCCATTGCCCGCACGCTAACGCTAGGCTAAAGTTGCTGCTATGAATATAGCGCATTTTCAAACAAATACCGCAAAAAACAAGCGCCCATGGATGTTCCGTGGTGAGCGCCTGTATCGGCGTATTATTCTGCTGGTTGTTGCGATAATTACACTATCAATTATCACCAATCTTTGGTTGCAAGCCAATCAAAAAGGTGAAGAAGTATTAGTGGCGCACACAGAGAATTTAGCGCAAGTGATTATGGCACAAGCGCAACATGAAGCACGGGTGTGGTTTATTAATGAAAACCGCGAAGGGCTGGTAAGCCTTGCCGAACATTTGCAAAAGCAGCCCTCCATTTTAGAAGTGAGTATTCAAGACAACCGCGGGCGCAACATTGTGCGCGTGGGCCATGATCAACCTGTACATGAATTTTTGCGGCAACTACCAGATTCCATGTGGGCTGTGCCCATGGTGGCCACGGTAATGGATAGAGATGAAAGCGGCGCTCAGTTGCTTGGCTTTGTGCGCATTACCTTTGATTATCAGCGCATTACCGCAGAATCGCGGCCGTATCATCGAGCTTCGTTGCGGCAACTGGCGCTACTTATTGGGTTGGCATTTTTTGCTGGTGCTGTGGTTACTTTTGCCTTTCTGCGCCGCCGCCGGGCAATTCCGGTGGCTGATTACCCTGCTACCAAAAAAGATGAATAAGATTCATGTTAACGCGCCTATTAGATGAATTTCCTTCATATTCATTAAGCTCACAGCGCTTTACCGATTCGCACTGCCACCTCGATTTCGAAGATTTCGATACCGATCGCGATGCCGTAATGGCGCGCGCTTTGGCTGCCGGCGTAGAAAAGTTTCTTGTGCCCGGTATAACCCACGCCCAATGGCCACGGTTGGCATTGCTAGCACAACAATATCCGAATTGGCGGGTGGCGTATGGCTTGCATCCTTATTTTCTGGATCCGGCGCTAGATTATGAGGCCGCGTTGCGGGAGTTGCCGCAGTGGTTACTCGGGGAAATGCCGATTACTGCAAGTGAGCTCGATGGCTCTGTGGCAGAGTTGGTTACGATGGGAACAGTGGCTGCATCGACAAAAGTGGCTGCCGCCGCAACCCATAACCAACCCGCCATCGCGCTGGGAGAAATCGGCCTTGATGCCAGCAAACCACACCCCGAGTTGCAACGCTTCGTGTTCGAGCAGCAGCTTGATATCGCTGCGGAATTAACCATGCCGGTGATTTTGCACCATCGTAAAACCCTTGATGAAATGCTTGCCATGGTGCGCAGAAAACGCATTTGCGGCGGCATTGTGCACGCCTTTTCTGGCAGTTATGAACAAGCCCAAGCGTGGGTAGATGCCGGTTTCCGCCTCGGCGTGGGCGGCGTTATCACATACGAGCGCGCCCGCAAAACCCGCGCCGCTATCGCCCGCATACCCCACTCCGCCCTCGTGCTCGAAACCGACAGCCCCGATATGCCCCTCAGCGGCCAGCAAGGCCAGCGCAACGAACCCGCGAACATCGCGCGCATCGCGCGGGAGATTGGGGTCAGTGAGCACGGTGTCTGACACCTTTTTCTCCGCCCCCAACACCTAACCCCCATAAACCAGGGCCTGCACGCCAGTTTTCTCTGCCTCCGCAAAGATTGGGGTCAGTGACGGTGCTCACTGACCCCAATCTCTCCGCCAATCTCGCTGAACCAATTTCAGAGCGAGCGCGTAACTGATGAGCAAGTACAGAAAGGAGCGATCAGCGTTGAAGAAGCAACATTTGCCGAGCAAGGTGTGTGCGGTGTGCGAAAAGCCGTTCAACTGGCGAAAGAAGTGGGAAAGCGTATGGCATGAAGTGCGCTATTGTTCCGAGCGTTGTCGCCGCAATAAAAATAAGGATACCAGCCCCCATGAGCACAAATGATTCCATTGTAAAATTCACCAGCGCCGATTTTGCTGCGCTTCCTTCACGGTTTCGTGCTCGCCTTGTGAACAGCCTCTCCGGTTTCAAAAGCGCCAACCTTATCGGCACCACTGCGCCAAGCGGCATTCTCAATCTCGCCATGGTGAGCTCGGTGGTGCATCTTGGCGCCAGCCCCGCGCTAGTAGGCATGGTAATGCGGCCGCGGGTTAACGGCATGGCACCCCGAGATACCCTAGTAAATATCGAGAATACCGGCGTGTACACCATCAACCATGTGAGTGCAGCAATGCTGCCAGCGGCGCATGATGCAAGCGCTAACTTTAGCTCAGAAACCTGCGAGTTCGAGGCCACCGGCCTTACCCCATTTTGGCCTGATAAAAGCACTTTCACTGCACCTTCAGTAGCCGAAAGCCCGTTACAAATCGGCCTAAAATTAGTAGAAATCGTGCCATTTAAAGCCAACGGCACCGAATTTGTAATCGGCGAAATTGTGTGGGTGCGCTTCGCCGAGCAGGCGCTGAAAGGCGATGGTAACGTGGCGATTGAAGATCTCGGCAGCTTGGCGATATCGGGTCTTGATGGCTATCACAGTACCTCTTTGCTAGATCGTTTCAGCTACGCCGAGCCTGCACAAACCTCTACGCCGTTACCAAAACAAGGCACAGCGGGCGAGAAAGTGGTGGATATTCGTCAATTTCGGGAATCCGTTTCCAACAAAGATTAGGCAGAGCACGATACATGAACACATTGGTATGGTTTCAACGCAACTTGCGCGTAGCAAGCAACCCAGCGCTAGATGCCGCCTACCAGGCTAGTATGCAGGAAGGTGGTGCGGTGGTGGGAGCCTTCTTTTACGATGAACAATACACCGGCGAATTTTGCTTTGCTGATGAAAGCATACCGCGTTGCGGAGAGCTTCGCGCCGGGTTTCTATGGCAAAGCCTACTGAACCTGCGGAACAACTTGCAGCAAATTCCACTTATTATTCAATGCGGAGAAGCGGCGGGGCTGTTGGTAGAACTTTGTCAGCAGCTTGATATTCAAGAAGTGCACACGCAAAAACTGTGGGCGCATGAAGAGCAGTTCGTTGCCGAAACAGTGCGCTCTACGCTAGAGGCCATCGGCATCACCCTGGTTGAGCATGAATGCTACACCTTGCTGACAAGCACTATCGTAACGGCTAGGCATCCAGATGCGCTCAGTAGTTTCAGCAAGTTTCGCCGCAAAGTGGAGCGCGAGGTAGGGCGCGATGTAGAGCACAGCGCTGAAGTTGCATTTCATTCGTTGATAAACAGCAGCGAGCGCACCGAAGCGCAACGGGTAATGTTGCAAGAAGTTGCTGCCCTCAGCGAAAACCGCACCGAAAGCCCTATTCCCATAGCCGAAGTGAGTGAGCCTCGTTCGGTATTGCCCTTTGTTGGCGGAGAATCGGCTGGTGAGCAGCGGTTAAGCCATTATTGCCAACAAGCACTCGGGCATTACAAAGAAACTCGCAATGGCCTAATTGGCGCAGATTACTCTAGCAAGCTTTCGCCGTGGCTTAATCTCGGCTGCATCTCACCCCAGCAGGTGCTTCGCGCAGTGCGGGAGTATGAACACCGCCATGGGGCCAATGCGTCTACCGAGTGGCTCATCGTAGAGCTGTTGTGGCGAGATTTCTTCCAGTATCTCGCCGCGCAGCGCAGAGGCGCGCTGTTTTGTGGCCGAGCGGAGCCTATGGGTTCCTCGCGGGCGGGGGCGGAGAAAATGGGGTCAGTGAGCGCGGTGTCTGACACCGCGCTCACTGACCCCTCTCTCTATGGCACCAAAGCCTCGGAATTTGCGCAATGGCGCACAGGAACCACAGAAAGTGAGTTTATCAACGCAAACATGCGCGAGCTTAATAGCACGGGTTTTATGAGTAATCGCGGTAGGCAGAATGTGGCATCGATGCTGATTCATGATTTGCATATCGATTGGCGGTGGGGCGCAGCGTGGTTCGAAGCCAAGCTGCTGGATTACGATCCTGGCAGCAACTACGGCAACTGGCAGTATATTGGCGGCCTCGCGGCTAACCCACGCGGTGGCAGCTGGTTCAACATCGAGAAACAAGCCAACGTGTACGATACCGATGGCGCCTATCGCGCGCTGTGGGCATCTAGCCAATTGGAGTAAAAAACCAATGAGTGATGATGGGGACAGAGAAAACGGGGTCAGACACCGCCGTCACTGACACCGCCCTCACTGACCCCATCCTCCCTACTTATCCTTCCCGCGCTCAGAAACGGTGGGGAAGAAAAAGTGCAGCGGGTTTTCGCGCATATTCTGCCAAATACACTTGAATAGCGCGCGAAACTTCTGGATTTTGGTGCCGCGCGCGCGCACAGCCACCTGCAGCGCAATGCTGAAGCTCACCCACAGATTCACAAAACCAATCAGCAATACAAAGAACAGCCCCTGCAAAAAACCCCACAACGAAGGCCACTCACTGAAGCTAGCGTACCCAAGGTTGGCTGAAGAAAACGCCACATGGCGAATATCCAAGGGGTATCCGAGCAAATAGCCGAAATAACTGGTACTCCCCAACAATACGCCGAACAAGAAATTGCCCATCACCGAGCCATAATTCTCGTGCACATAATGGGCAAACCGCTCCCTGCGCTCAGCACCAAGCCACCGTAATGCCCGATGGTGATACAACCGCGCACGCAACTCCACAAAATCGGCGCGATTATCAAAGAACCCGGCAATCAAACCAGAACAGAACAACCACACCCCAGCAATTGCGGCATACAGCAGGGCCATGCTCTCGAATGGACGAATCGCCTGCATCTGATACTCCGCCGCAGACACACTTAACAACGGCTCGTGCAAATACCACCACACGCCAAAGCACAGCAGGGCTGATGTAAGTAAGGCCGTGGAAATGTTGCCCCACACGGCTGCCCACTGCGAGCGGTTCACGTCAATCAACAGCACCGCCAGCTTGCGAGCCACCGCTCGGCCGCGGTCATTGCGCTCCACTTCCGCAGCAAAACTGGCCGCCGTTACAGCAGGCTGCTTCGTGGCAATGGTGAATTTACACAAATGCACCAGCACAAACCCGAGGCCGTAATTTAAACTCACCAACACCGTGGTACTCAGGCGCGCCAGCCCAAGGCTCTCAATATGAATCTTGAGTAACGCCATCAACGCGATAATAATGCCGGCGCCGGCTGCCGAACGAAACAGCGCAAAATAGCTGCTCTTATCACGCGCAATATAATGCTCGCCGTGATCACTGGAGTTTTGCGTAATGCTCCGCGATACCAACGCAGTGCTGCGGCGCCATACGTCCAGCATGCTATTTTTCATTACCGCCGCATTTAACAACTCCTGCCACAACAATACCCCACGGCGCAGCGCAGTAAGTTTACTGGGCTCCGCCATCAGCCCCAGCAGCACCTGCAAGCGCTGAATGGTTTGCTCTAAACGTTCCAATAAATGCGCCATCGCCATCGATGAGCCAGATGAACCGCGGCCACGGCGGCGAATTCTGTCCACCTGCTCCTGACACTGCGCCAACATCACCCATACATGCGCTACATCAAAAGGCTTTAATGTTGGCTCCGCCATCCGCTTTGTTTCGTGCTCAATGAATAGGTGCATCTCGCGCTGGAGGGCAATAAATGGTGAATCGATGTCAATTAGCTTGCGATCTACCCGCATTAGTTCCGGCTCAAGCTCTTCCGCCGCCAACCAAATCGAGAGCATTTCCAGTACATACAGGGTTTCTCCGCGGATATGTGAGCGCACCTCCTCCAGAGTTTCTGCAGAAGCGCCTTGCGCCAGCACGGAATAAAGGCGCAACCAATGTTGCGGAGTAATAAGCCCCAACCATTTAGCATCGGAACGCCAGTAAAATGCACGCGCCAGCACATCCAGCGAACTATTATCCGTATGCGGCGGAGGAATTAGCCGATCGTAAAGCCGCGTTGCCATTTCCCCCAGCATTCCCCGGCGCGCCATAATGCCTAGGTTCACCAGCACCGGATAAATGTTCAGCCCTAAAAAGTATTGATGCAGCTGCTCGCTAAAGGAAGCATTCAGATCTGGGTTCTGCTGCAAATAGTGAGTTAGCGCCGTCATCCTCTCGCCGGCGGCCGCAGCATTGCCCCTGCGAAAATAATCGATGAGTGCAACAAAGCTATCCAGCGCTTGCTGCTCTGGATTGTCAGTACCCTCATATTCCGCCTCAATTTTCTGCAACTTCTTCAGCAACGGCTTACACATTGCCTCGCTCGATACACTCAGGTGTTTCGCCATATCCACGGCTGTCCTTCCATTAATTCGCGATCTGTAGCATGCCACAAAGTTCCGCTGCAGAGAATGGGGTCAGTGAGCGCGGTGTCTGACCCCTTTCTCTGTGTCCCCACCCCATAGCTGCCAAACCATGCGGGTTGCAGCGCGATTTCCTCTGCCTCCGGAAAGAATGGGGTCAGTGACGGTGCTCACTGACCCCAATCTCTCCGCCCGCATTGCCAGCGCGCACCAATGCGGGTAAAATCGCCGCCCTAAACGTCGATAAAGTAAGCGCACCTAATACCACGCAGGCAAGGCGAAATTAATGAGCACGGTTCAAAACGAAGTAAACAAGCGCCGCACATTCGCGATCATCTCGCACCCGGATGCCGGTAAAACCACCATCACCGAAAAAGTATTGCTCCACGGACAAAAGCTGCAAAAGGCTGGTACCGTAAAGGGCAAGAAATCTGGTCAGCATGCGAAATCTGATTGGATGGAGATGGAAAAAGAACGGGGCATCTCGGTTACCACCTCGGTAATGCAGTTCCCGTATCACGATGCGCTGGTTAACTTACTCGATACCCCGGGCCACGAAGATTTCTCGGAAGATACCTACCGCACCCTTACCGCGGTTGATTCCTGCTTGATGGTTATCGATGCCGCCAAAGGTGTTGAAGAACGTACCATCAAACTGATGGACGTAACTCGCCTGCGCGATACTCCCATCATTACCTTCATCAACAAGCTCGATCGCGATATCCGCGATCCGTTAGAGCTACTCGATGAAGTAGAAGATGTACTAAAAATCATGTGCGCGCCGATTACCTGGCCAATTGGCCAAGGTAAAAACTTCAAGGGCGTGTATCACCTCGCCCGCGATGAAGTTATTTTCTACAAAACCGGTCAAGGCCACCGCATTCAGGAGCTCGATATCATTAAAGGTATCGATAACCCAGAGCTCGATAAACGCATCGGCGAGTATGCCGAAGATTTGCGTGGCGAAATCGATCTGGTGAAAGGCGCTTCTAACGAATTCGATCTAGAAATGTTCCTCGCCGGCGAACTCACCCCGGTATTTTTCGGTACCGCGCTCGGTAACTTCGGTGTAGATCATATGCTCGATGGCCTCGTGGAATGGGCACCCAAGCCAATTGGCCGCGCTACCGATAAAGACACCTTCGTGGATTCCACCGATGAGCGTTTTTCCGGTTTCGTATTCAAAATCCAAGCGAATATGGATCCGCGCCACCGCGATCGCGTGGCATTCATGCGCATTGTGTCGGGTAAATATCAGCAGGGCATGAAAATGAAACACGTGCGCACCGGCAAAGATGTGCGCATCGCCGATGCCCTCACCTTCTTAGCAGGTGATCGCGAGCACGTAGAAGAAGCATTCCCCGGCGATATCATTGGCTTGCACAATCACGGCACCATTCAAATTGGTGATACCTTCACCTGGGGTGAAGATTTTAAATTCACCGGTATTCCGAACTTTGCGCCAGAATTGTTCCGCCGCATTCGTTTGAAAGATCCGCTCAAGCAAAAGCAGCTCTTAAAAGGCCTTGTGCAACTTTCAGAAGAAGGCGCAGTGCAGGTTTTCCGGCCGCTCGCTTCCAACGATTTAATCGTAGGTGCGGTAGGTATGCTGCAGTTTGATGTAGTAGTACATCGCCTCCGCGCCGAATACAAAGTAGAAGCGCTGTATGAAAACATCCAAGTAGCCACGGCGCGCTGGGTGTACTGTAGCGATGCCAAGAAACTGGATGAATTCCGCCGCAAAACCGAGCATAACCTCGCGCTTGATGGTGGTGATGCGCTCGCATACATCGCCCCAACCATGGCGAATTTATCGCTTACGAAAGAGCGTTATCCAGATATCAGCTTCGCGCATACGAAAGAAGTTTAAACCCGATAAAACTCGCGGTACCAAGCTACAGTGCGGCGCATGCCTTCGGTAACTGGCGTGCTTGGGCGATACCCCATATCTTGCTCAAGCTCGCTTACATCGGCGAACGTTGCTACCACATCGCCCGGCTGAATTGGCATAAACTCTTTATTAATGGCTACGCCTGCGGCCTGCTCAACCGCTTCAATAAATTCCATCAGCTGCACGGTATCGCTGTTGCCGATGTTGTAGATTTTGTAAGGTGCGGAAGAACTCGAAGGGTCTGGCTCTGCGCCACTCCACTGTGCATTAGCGCTACACGGCTGCAAAATTACTCGCACCACACCCTCTACAATGTCATCAATGTAGGTGAAATCGCGCTTCATTTTACCGTGGTTAAATACCTTAATGGTATCGCCATTAAATGCCGCCTTAGTGAAGATAAATGGCGCCATATCTGGGCGCCCCCACGGGCCATACACAGTGAAAAAGCGCAGCCCGGTGCATTGCATGCCGTATAAATGCGCGTAGGTGTGCGCCATCAACTCATTGGATTTCTTGGTGGCGGCGTACAAACTTACCGGATGGTCCACATTATGCTTGGTGGAGAAAGGCATGATTTCGTTCAAGCCGTACACCGAGGAGCTCGAGGCGTAACTTAAGTTCTGCACATTATTGTGCCGACACGCCTCAAGAATATTCAGGAAGCCCACCACGTTGGCATCAATGTAAGCGCGCGGATTTTCCAATGAATAGCGCACGCCAGCCTGGGCGGCTAAATTACACACCGCATCAAACTGTTCAGTTTTGAACAACTGATTAATTTCAGCAGTATCTTCTAGCTGCAATTGCACAAAACGGTACGCTGAATAAGCGCTTGATTGCACGAGCTTTCCGTAAGTTACCTCAGCACGAGCGATGCCCGTTTCCTGTAAACGGCCGAACTTAAGATTTACATCGTAATAATCATTAATGCTATCAAGGCCGACAACTTCGTGGCCCATCTCGAGCAATTTCACTGCGGTGTAAAAACCGATAAATCCGGCGGTGCCGGTAACAAGAATCTTCATGGATTGCTTCCGTACAATAATTTCGGTTGTGGAGAAAATTAGTGAGCTACTTTACCATAATTACCGCGTTTTCACGCGCTTCACCCGCGCTTTTCGGCGGATAATAGCCTTTGCGGCGGCCTGCTTCACTGAAGCCCGTGGCTTTATAAAGGCCGATGGCCTCTGCGTTACTTTCCCGCACTTCAAGATAAATACGCCATTGCTGCTCACCGTTATTATCGCTGGCGTGTGAAATCACGTCATCAAGCAGGATTTTTCCATAGCCATGGCCACGAAAATTCGGATGCACGGCAATATTCATCAGCGTAAGTTCATCCAGCACTTGGTGCACCACAGTAAAGCCAATCAGCCGCGAGTTGGTATGTTCACCATCGCTGGTAAGCTGATAAAGCCCCACCACACGATAATTCGGCGCAAAGGAAAGGTTGAACATCTGCGCGCTCCAAGGCGCGGCATGGGCAAGCTTCTCAATTTGCATCACATCAGGCGTAAGCTGCACAAGGTTAGCAAGCATTAACTTCGGAGAGTTGCTGGTATTCATGGTTTCGGTATTCATGAGCTGAGCGCCGGTTTAAGTTGATTCCAAAGCTCACGCTTTTGCTCTGGCGTAAGCTGATTTTCGCTATATGAAGCACAATCAATTGCAGTAATCGATTCTGGAGCATGCGAAACCTGCACCGGATTCCCACCAATAAACAGCGCCAAATCCTGCAACCATGCGTAGCCCGCCGCAGGCAGCAGCTCCGGGAACTGCAAGTACCACGGCCCGAGCCTGTAGAGAATGGGGTCAGTGAGCACGGTGTCTGGCACCGCTAGATTGGGGTCAGTGAGAGCGGTGTCAGTGACCCCCACCTCTGCCTCCGTTGGGGCCGCGCTTAAGCTTTCACTTACAATATTCGTACCAACGAATTCGTATATCGGCATCCCGAGAGCTTCCATACAATCGCGTTGTTGCTTAGTCCACATTACTGCGCCCCTTTAAACATCTATATATTGAATGGTAAACCTCTTTTCCCTTGGGTGCAAAGTATAGAATGGGGTCAGTGACGCGCGTCTCTGACCCCATTCTATCCGGGGACGGTGATCTTGCTCACTGACCCCTATCTATTCCATGCGCACCACCCCCTCCTTCGGCCCACCGCGCTGCGGGGCATAACGAATACCTGTTTTCTCAAACAACTTCTGCTTAAACTCTGCGCTGCCCAACGCCCCATTAGAGGCCGTGGCCGCCCGAATCTCATCAAGAAACTCTTGTGAGCAGTTATCCAAAAACAGATTACGATACGCCCGCCGACGCTCCTCTTCCGTCGCACCCAACGCCAGATAATCTCTATGCGGGGAGCACACACTCGATTCCACCCCCAGTGCATTCGTACCATAACTGGACCAGTGGTAATCGGCTGGCTTCTTCACCATGTAAGCATTCACCGGGTTCAATTCGATATAGCGATGCACATTCAAAGAATGCAATTCATCTTCCACCATCGCCGAATAAAACCGCCCCTCCCACAGCGTTCCAGTTCGTTGATAGCGCCGATTAAAATACCGCGCATAACGGCTACTCAACCGCTGCATAAACTTCGAGAGGCTATATTTCTCACTTCCCGTGCAATACAGATGAATATGATTCGTCATCAACACCCAAGCATGCACTTTGATATCAAGCTCAATCGCATACTCAATCATGTACTTCGCATAAGTCGCAAAATCCTGCTGACATCGATAACAGTTCTGACGATTGTTCCCACGCTGCACCACGTGCGCACCGATTCCTGGTACATATCCTCGATTTCTTCTTGGCATAAACCCTCCTTGGCAAATCCAATTGTAAAAATAAGTAAAATGGGGTCAGTGAGCCGAAGCACCGACCCCAATTTAATTGGTAGCATAGACGAGTCGCACGTTTTTGCTGCAAGCCACACGAGAAGTGCGCTATAGCCCACGGAAATAGTGAGTTTTGCTGAGGTGCCAGAGATGGAGCTCACTGACCCCAATCTATTCGGGGACGGAGATCTTGCTCACTGACCCCATTCTGCGTTGCGGCAGCAACGCCGCATCGCTATACTGCCGCAATAGCTGAACACAGGAGAAGAAGCTTGAAACGAATCAAAGGAATAGTGGCGGGTATCGCTGCAATCGCGGTGCTGCCTGCGCTAACGGCGTGTACGGCTGCGTACCGAGATGTATATGAGGTGTTCAATTACGCATTCAGCACGCTTAGCGCCGAGCACACTACGCTCAGCCCGGAAGAAATCGCGGAATTTCCGTATTCAGGCCTGTATATTCGGCGCGGTAAGCAACCGCAAGCCTTTATCGTATTAGGTTATATCGATCAGCAAGGTGAATACGAGCAACGCAGCTGGATCAGCGCCGATCGCATCACGATCGTTACTGAAGCCGGCAGAATCGTGCAAACTGTGGGGCAAACGGAAATGCTCGCGGCCGCTGAACTCGGCGAACACGATCTTATTGCCACCAGCAACCGCAACGCCGATCCACTACATTGCATTATCACCAACCCCGAGCACTGCGCCCTCACCTACGAACGCGAAATCGATTACATCGATCGCAACCGCGCGCGCAGCGCCAAAGTTACGTCTACCTTTCGCATCGAAAGCGGCCCAACCACCATCTCGCTGCCCGCCGGCAACTACCAAGCCTATTACGTTATCGAAGATGGCGTGTTCCAACCGTCCGGCGAATCATTTCGCAACGAATACTGGATAGAGCCCGATGGCCACGTACTGCGCAGCGCACAACAAATCAAGCCAAACGATGCATTAATCACCCTCGAACAGGTTAAATGGGTAGGCCGCGATGAATAAAATAAATCGAAAAAACAACACCATGCACACCATGTCACCGGCCCCATTAAGCGCAGCCATCGCCCTAGCGCTTATGGCCAACGCGCCGAACGCCCAAGCCACAACAACCGCAGGCGCTCAAGCAAGCACAACAGCCGCTCAAACAAGCGCCCAAGCCCAAGCCACAACAACAGCGCAAACCCAAGCACCACAACAAATCACCATCGAAATTGGCGAGCCCGCACGCCTGTCCGCGCTGCTCGAATACGCTCTTAACGAGCTCAAACAGCACAGCAACCACGATATCTACTGGCCCGCATCGCGCCTTATCATGCACAGCCGCGATGCCGAAATCGAAGCCCAGCGCACCGAAGTTCAACAACAGCTTGAGCGCATCGGTACCAGCTACCCAGAATTCGCCGCCACCCTCAGCCAGCATGTAAACAGCTGGCAACTCGGCGCTCAACCCTACGGCGCCCTTAACCTCTACAAAGCGCGGCAAAGCATTGATCACAATCCATTACTGCCCGCCGGCAACTACACCATTATTCTGCCCGCGCGCCCCGAGCACATTCACGTATTCGGCCTTACCGATAACGCCGGCGCCCAGCCATTTGTAGCGGGCCAAACGGCGCGCGGCTTCATGCTCAGCCAACCACTACACGAAGAACACAACCCCGAGCACATTTACTTGCAGCGCAACCAAGCCAGCAATCAAGCCAGCAAGAAAGCCAGCGCCAAACTACCCTGGGGTACACACAACGCCGGTGGACAACAGCTCCAACCGGGCGATATCCTTTTCATTGGTCCACGCCAAGCATCGGCATGGGGCCTACTGCCATTTGGCAAACTTGCCAACGCCATAGAACACGAAGAAGCCGAAGCACTGGAGGCCAATTTACAAGCACTGCTGCGTCATATAGTGCCTCACTCAAGCCAGCACTTAAGCCAGCACCCAAGCCAGCACGTAAGCCCGCAGCAAACACAGCAGCCAGAAGCACAGCAAGCAGCCTCAGAACCAACACAAACTCAACCAGCCCCAGCATGGCGCCACCTCCTGCGCCCGCACCAGTTGCACACCAGCAACAGCTGGGAGAGCCAAAACGCCAGTAGCCTCGCGCCCTATCACACCGAGCACGCAAGAAGGCTAACCTACAACAACTACGGCCACTTCGGCCTTATCCAAATGCCTAGCGCCCGCCACGCACCGGCCGGCGCGTTCAATATCAGCTACAACGATATGAACGAATATTATCGCTACACAGCCTCTATCCAAATGTACGATTGGCTGCAAGCCAGCGCCTTTTACTTGCGCGTACCAAACCGCTTATTCAGTAGCGATCCTAGCTTTTCCGGCAACAGCATCTACACCGATAAGGGCTTCGATGTAAAATTCCGCCTGCTCAAAGAAAGCGCCTACCTGCCAGAAGTATCGCTAGGCTTGGTAGATATGGCTGGCACCGGCCTGCTCAGCAGCGAGTACATTGCCGCCAGCAAAGCCTTCGGGCCACTCGATTTCACCCTCGGCTTAGGTTTTGGCCGTATGGGCAGCGCCAATAACCTAAAAAATCCGTTCTGCCACATCGCCAGCACCGCCTGCGATCGCCCAGCAGGCTTCAGCGGCCGCGGTGGCAAGTTTGAAGTAAACCAATGGTTTCGTGGCGATGCCGCATTATTCGCTGGGGTGGAATACCAAACCCCTATCGATCGCCTGCGCCTAAAAATTGAATACGAGGGCAATGATTACTCGCAAGATCAGGCGGGTATCACCATTAACCCGAAAACCAATGTAAATGTGGGCGCCACGTGGAAGTTAAATAACACCATTGATTTATCGCTGAATTTCGAACGCGGTGATGTGCTTACTTTTGGCTTCAATATTCGCCCGAATTTCAACCGCATGAGCCAAATCGAGCTAATGCCGAATCGCCCCGCAGCAGTACTTGCCGATCAAGGCCAGCAGCCACGGGCAACCGATATCAATGATGTTAATTGGAATCGAGTAGGCAACCGCGTGCGCAACCAACGTGCCTACTCCTATGAAGAGTTCTACATCAGCCCAGCGCAGGGCTAAACGCGGGCGAAAAAGCACCAGAAGGCTACCGCCTTACCATGTATACCCACCCATGGCGGTTAAGAAAGCCGGAAGATAAGCTCGATCGCGCAACCCGCGCACTGCTGGCAGAAATTCCTACCAGCATCACCGAAATCGAAATCGTGGAGCAAACATCTCGGCAGCCAGTAGTGGCCTATGAAATTGATACCAACGCCTATCGCTTGCGCATTGCCAATGCTGATCCCGATGTACCACCAAGCGAAGCATGGCAGCATATTCGCCGTATCGAGCCAACCCCACGGCCAACCGAACCAAGCATGGCGGTATACACCCTTGGCGCGCCCCAGGCCACAGCCGAAACAGCGGAAACTGCAACCTTCCGCGCCGAACGCTGGCTACAGCACCATGGTGATCCCATGGGCAAACCAAGCTGGGGTATTAAACCCAGCCTGCGGCAAGGCTATGGTTCACCAGAAACCTTTATGTTCTACCAGCTCATGCTTACGCCGTTTAGTACCTGGCAAATCGATCGTAATTGGCAGTTGCATGGCAGCTTGGGCGTAAACCTACTGAACAACTACGATAAATTTAACTTCACCGTAGATGGCCACCAAAGCAATGTGCCGCGCGTGCGCACCTTCACGCGCGAATATGTACAAAACGATGTGTGGTTGAATCGGTTACAAGCCAGCTACTACAAAGCACTCAACCCGGCCTGGCATGTAAACGCTTATGGCGGTTATCTCGAGCAAATGTTTGCCGGTGTGGGCGGCGAAGTATTATATCGCCCACTCGATAGCGCCTTCGCCTATGGCCTCGATATCAACCGTGTACGGCAACGGGATTTCGATGGTGCCTTTGGCATGCGCGATTACGAAGTAACCACTGGTTTTGCTTCGGTGTATTACGATGTAGAGCAGCACGTATCATGGCTAAAAGGTGGCTTACTCACCGCTCAATTTGGTCAGTTCCTAGCCGGCGATAAAGGCGTGCATCTTAGCTATCAACGCCGATTCGATAGCGGTATCGTGCTGGGCGCCTTTGCCGCATTCACCGATATGTCTACCGCCGAATTTGGTGAGGGCTCTTTTAACAAAGGCTTCTTCATTAGTATGCCATTCGATTTGTTTACCGTAAGCCCTTCGCGAGGCCGGTTAAACTTCGGCTGGACCCCACTAACCCGTGATGGTGGCCAGAAGCTAGAATTGAACCGCAGCTTATGGATGCTCACCGATGAACGCTCGCCTTATTTACACAAATAGGCCTTGCAATTATCACCAGATCTGTAATGATAGACACTGTCTGTTATTTAATAGGCAGAACAAATTTGAAGAGAAGGACGTTCTTATATGAAAAACACTGCTATAGCACTATTATCAGCGTTAATGCTCTCTGCTGCCCCGGCCATGGCACAGGGAACCGCTAACACTAACGCAGCACAAAATGCAGGCGGCGTATTAGGTTCGCTTGGTGGCGTTGCCTCTATTGCATCTGTTGTTGCTTTAGCGGTAGTTGTAGGTGATTCAAGCGAAGATCCGATCGATAACATCGATTGCATATTCGGCGACGATTGTGATGAA
>NZ_JBLRWZ010000040.1:0-21447 GCF_047920995.1 Aliidiomarina sp. | reverse complement strand
TGTTTCATCTGGTGGAATATCTTCACTTGGTTCATCGAAGAACTCTTCAATACTGGCGGTTAATTCCGCACCTAATAAAATGATATTCCATGATAAATATACCCAAACAATTAGGATTGGAATAGTAGCCAGAGCACCGTAAATCAGCTCATAGGAGGGGAAGTATTGTAAATATAAACGGAATCCATGTTTAGCAAATTCAAATAACAGCGCACTTACTGCCGCGCCCCAAATCGCATGGCGGAATTTCACTATCTTGTTTGGCACCATCGCGTACAACAGAATAAACGCCATCATGGTGGTGAAGAACGGGAACAATGTGAGCATGGTGGTGCGAATACCACCCACATACTCATCGGCGAAGGTAGCAATGGAAAGAAGGTAAGAGCTTAAACCAATACCCGTACCCACTAACAGTGGGCCCATGGTAAGCACCATCCAATAAATAGCGAGGCTAATAATGGTGCGGCGGCGGTTATGTACCCGCCAAATATTATTCATGGCTTTATCGATTGCTGAGATCAGCATAATTGCCACTACAAACAAGAATATGGCACCTATGGCGGTCATTTGATTGGCGTTTTCAATAAAGCGATTCAAATACTCTTGCAGCGCTTCGCCGCTGGTTGGCACCAAATTAGCAAGCACCATGTTCTCGATGTTCTCGCGAAAGGCTTCGAACACAGGAAACGCTGAAAAAATCGCAAAAATAACCGCTATTAAGGGTACCAATGAGAGCAAACTTACATAGGTTAAGTGGCCCGCCATAATATTAATGCGGTCATCAACGCAGCGCTTGATAAAATGGCGCATAAACGCGAAGCTCGTAGTGCCAGCTACTGTTACCTGTTCCCGTACCTTGGGCCAATCAATTGGCGCACGCTTTGCTTGCTTACTCATTCATATCCCTCTGCTTTACTCTTAGGCTTATTGTGGCAGTAGCTATCCATTCCCACAAGTGCCAGTTATAACGTACAGCATAGCTACTTGCTTCTGTAACAATCCTCCATTAACCTCGATACCCCACTTTGGTTAAGGAAGCATATGAGTTTACAGGTTATTACACCAACCACTGCAGCGCATTGGGATCAATATTACGCCTTGCGCTATCAGGTACTGCGTAAGCCTTTTCGGCGCCCGCTCGGCTCAGAAAAGGATGAATACGATCAAGTAGCCGAACACCGTATGTTGGTTGATGAAAACGATAATCTGATTGGCATTGGTAGATTACACTTTAATAGCAGCGAAGAAGCGCAAATTCGCTTCATGGTGGTGGCACCCAAATACCAAGGTGAAGGGCATGGCGTTATGGTAGTGCAGGCTCTGGAATTGTTGGCACGTAAACAAGGCGCTACCCGGGTTATTATTCGCAGCCGCGATACCACCTTAGGATTTTACCTCAAGTGTGGATACGAAATTAAAGAGGAAGCCAATACGGTAAACAACCCAATGGCTGAGCATCAGCTCGTGAAACGGCTGCACCCTGTGAACCATATTGTATATCGGCCAACTTGGTGTACTGAGTTGCAAAAAACTTGGTATGAACACATCCCGGTAAGTAAGGCGATGTCGATTCGTATCTACCAATACACGGGCCGCAGTATTGAGCTGCGCGCTCCATTGGCACGCAACATCAACGTGCACGGCACCATGTTTGCGGGCAGTTTGTATACCCTTGCTACGCTTACAGGCTGGGGTTTATTGCAACTGCAACTGCGTGAGCGCGATCTCGAAGGCTCTATCGTACTCGCTGAAGGCAACATTAATTATCGTAAACCGGTAATTGACGATCCGCGGGCGATTGCTTACCTAAACGAAATTAAGGGTGATTTCAGCCCACTTTCGGCAGGCAAGAATGCGCGCTTAACCGTTACGGTAATGGTGCGGGATGGCGATCTCGCCGGCGCAGAATTCACCGGCGAGTATGTAGTATTAGCCCCGCGCGATTAACTTACCCGCAACTGCACCAGCTCTGTTAATTCACCACCACGAACCACGTTATAAATCGCCTCTATATCTGGGGCGAAGTAACGATCTTCATCGTAAAAGCTTACCTTTGCACGCACTGCTGCGTGGGCTTGCTCCAACGTAGGTGATGATTGCAATGGCCGACGAAAATCAATGCCCTGCGCCGCACCAAGCAATTCAATGGCAATAATATTCGCCACATTTTCGGCAATATCTTCCAGCCTGCGCGCCGCAAAGGTTGCCATAGAAACATGATCTTCTTGGTTCGCTGAGGTTGGCAAACTATCAATTGAAGCCGGGTGCGCTAGAGTTTTGTTCTCTGAAGCGAGCGCTGCCGCGGTAACTTGTGCCAGCATGAAGCCTGAATTAATGCCGCCATTATCTACCAAGAACGGCGGTAAATTACTCAGGTGCTTATCCACCAACAAAGCGATACGGCGCTCGGCTAGTGAACCAATTTCTGAGCATGCAATGGCCAGCATATCCGCCGCAATGGCTACCGGTTCAGCATGGAAGTTACCACCAGAAAGAATTTCGTTATCATCAGGGAATACCAATGGATTATCGGTAACACCATTCGCTTCTCGGGCTAATACTTCGCTTGCATAGCCGATATGATCCCACACCGCGCCCATCACCTGAGGCTGACACCGCAGTGAATAAGGGTCTTGCACCTTGCCACAATTAGTGTGTGAATCACCAATCGCGCTATTACTGCCCAAAATACGTCGTAGCTCTGCCGCCATCGCTATTTGCCCCGGCTGGCCACGAACCAAGTGAATACGCTCATCAAACGGAGTGCGTGAGCCGAGCGCCGCTTCTACGGTCATTGCGCCAGCCACTGTTGCTGCAGCGAATACATCTTCAATGGCAAATAAGCCATGCAAAGCCAGCGCAGTAGACGCCTGGGTACCATTCAACAGTGCCAAGCCTTCTTTTGGTGCCAATTCCATCGGCTCAAGCCCAAGCTGCTTCAAGCCTGTAGCGGCTGGCACTCGTTCGCCATTAATGCGCAGCTCACCTTCGCCTAACAGTGGTAACACCATGTGTGCCAATGGCGCTAAATCACCGCATGCACCAACCGATCCTTTTTCAGGTACGCATGGGTATGCTTCGTTATTTAATAGGGTAATTAAAAAATCGATTACTTCCGGGCGTACTCCAGAGAACCCGCGCGCCAATGAGTTGATTTTTAACACCAACATTAACCGCACTACGGCATCGCTCATCATTTTGCCCACACCTGCCGCATGCGAAAGCACGATACGGCGTTGTAAATCTGCTAATTGCTCTGGTGCAATACGGGTGCTGGCCAATAAACCAAAGCCGGTGTTGATGCCATATACAACTCGCCCTTCGGCTAGCACTTTAGCAACGGTTTCAGCTGCGCGCGCAACATCTGCGTAGGCTTCTTTTGGTAGTGAAAGCGTTACCGCTTCACGATCGATATTGCGTAACTGTGCCAAAGTAATTTGCCCTGGCTGTAATTTCAGTGAGTAACTCATAACGCTCATTCCAATTTTTTGCTAGCAACGCGGGTTGCTGATCAACCCGTAAATCTTTAAAAACGCGCGGCGATTATTTCTCTAACGAGGGTAAATCAAGATTACTCTCGGCAGCCGCTTGTTTAGCAATATCGTAGCCGGCATCGGCATGGCGCATTACTCCCGTGCCCGGATCATTCCATAGCACGCGGCTAATGCGCTGCTGCGCCTCATCGGTGCCATCTGCCACAATAACTACGCCAGAGTGCTGCGAATACCCCATGCCCACACCGCCGCCGTGATGTAACGATACCCAAGTAGCACCGCCTGCCGTGTTCAGCAGGGCGTTTAACAGTGGCCAATCGGAAACCGCATCAGAACCATCTAACATGGCTTCCGTTTCTCGGTTCGGGCTGGCAACAGAACCAGAATCAAGGTGATCACGGCCAATAACAATAGGCGCCTTGAGCTCGCCATTTTTCACCATTTCGTTGAATGCTAATCCCAAGCGCACCCGATCTTTCAAACCCACCCAACAAATTCGGGCCGGTAATCCTTGAAACGCAATACGCTCGCGGGCCATATCTAACCAGTTGTGCAAATGCGTATCGTGCGGCATCAGCTCTTTTACTTTCTGGTCGGTTTTATAAATATCTTCCGGATCGCCAGAGAGTGCTACCCAACGGAATGGGCCAATACCTTGGCAGAATAGCGGCCGAATGTAAGCCGGTACGAAACCTGGGAAATCAAACGCATTAGCAACGCCTTCATCTTTCGCCATTTGCCGAATGTTATTGCCATAATCGGTTACCGCTGCACCACGTTCTTGCATAGTAAGCATAGCCCGCACTTGCACCGCCATGGATTGTTTTGCGGCTTGCACCACCCCTTGCGGATTACTTTCCCGCTCGGCTGCCGCTTTTTCCATGCTCCAGCCCTGGGGTAAGTAGCCATTTAATGGATCGTGCGCAGATGTTTGGTCGGTTACCACATCTGGGGTAACGCCGCGTTTTACCAGCTCGGCATACACATCGGCAGCATTTGCTAATAAACCTACCGATACCGCCCGGCCCTCTTTCTTAGCATTCTCAATACGCGCCAATGCATCATCTAAATCGGTTGCTTTTTCATCTACGTAACGGGTGCGTAAGCGGAAATCGATACGGCTTTCATCTACCTCACAGGCCAGCATAGAAAAGCCTGCCATAGTGGCCGCTAATGGCTGCGCGCCACCCATGCCACCCAAGCCACCGGTTAACACCCATTTCCCTGCTGCATCGCCAGCGAAATGCTGCTGCGCAATAGCGCCAAACGTTTCGTAGGTGCCTTGCACAATGCCTTGCGAACCAATGTAAATCCACGAACCGGCCGTCATTTGGCCGTACATCATTAAGCCCTTTTTATCGAGCTCGTTGAAGTGTTCCCAATTTGCCCATTGCGGTACCAAATTCGAGTTGGCAATCAACACGCGTGGGGCATTCTTATGCGTTGGAAATACACCTACGGGTTTGCCACTTTGCACCAATAAGGTTTCGTTATCTTCCAAGCGATCGAGCACTTCTACAATTTTATCGAAGCTTTCCCAGCTGCGCGCAGCACGGCCAATGCCACCGTATACCACTAAACCAGCTGGATGCTCAGCTACATCAGGATCTAAATTATTCATTAACATGCGCTTCGCAGCTTCGGTTTGCCAGCTTTTGGCAGTACACACACTACCGGTAGCGGCACGAACTACACGGGTATTATCAACACGGGTAAAACTCATTCTGTTCTCCTTACTAGATATTCTCTTTTTTGCCACGTTGGGTGTTTTTAAACACCATGTGGCCGCCAAGCCGAAACCGGGAACCCGGATGCGTTAGGGTTGCTTGGCTCACTACACCATCTCTACAGCTGGTGCGGCGTTGAATTTGTAAACAGGGCTCTGGGGTTTCCAACTGCAGCATTTCACTAAGCTGCGGCGCAGGGAGTACCGCTTCAATTAAGTGGCTCGCCTCGGTAAGGGGCGTTACCTCACACAAATATTCATGCGGAGTAATGCTGGTGTAATCTTGCTGCAAATACTCTGGCACCAATGCCGGATTTACATAGCGATCTTCTACCTGTACCGGTTGGCCATTTTCAAAGTGCACAATTACCGAGTGCAATACTTCACTGCCAATTTCGAGTTGTAAGGCACTGGCCACTGTGTTGGGCGCTATAATTGTTTCTAGTACCTTTACTTCCGCATGGTGGCGGTGATTGCGCAGGGCAATTTCATCGGCGATATTGCGAATCGTAAGCAGCGCCGATTGAGATTTCAGCGGTGCCACAAAAGTGCCTGAGCCACGGGTACGAGTAACTAAACCTTCTTCTGAGAGTTCCTGTAACGCGCGCCGAGCTGTCATTCGGCTTACTGAAAAGCGCTCGGCAAGGGCATTTTCGGAAGTAACAGGGTGATACTCCGGCCACTCGCCCGATTCAATTTTCTGGTAAACGTATTCTTTAATGGTTGCAAATTTAGCCATAGCAATTGGACATTTAGCGATGTTGTATATACATTATCGACCACCGCGAAAAAAAATCAATCGCTTTCTATGTAAACTTGCTGTTTAAATGGTTACCTTAGCAAGCTACTGATGATTCTATTAACAGGGAAGCACTCTCCATGGCCCCACAGCATAGTGATTTTGTTCTGCATTCAGTAACCGCTGCCTGCATGACCAACGCCGAACTTGGCCTCCTTGAAAACGCCTGTGTAGTTGTGCGTGATGGAATTCTAGTTTGGGTTGGTGAGTTCTCTGCGCTACCCGCCGAATTCTCACGATTGCCCGAAATTTGTGGCGGCGATAGATTACTCACCCCAGCACTTACCGATTGCCACACTCATCTTGTGTGGGCAGGCTCGCGCGCCAGTGAATTTCGCCAGCGCTTACATGGCGCCAGTTACCAAGAAATTGCCGAGGCCGGTGGTGGCATTCTGAGCACAGTGAAAGCCACCCGTACCGCCAACGAAGATGAGCTATTTAAGGCCTCGCTGCCGCGTGCCAAAGCGCTACTGCACCAGGGCGTAGCGCATATTGAGATAAAATCAGGGTATGGCTTAAACCTAGCCGATGAAATTAAGCAGTTACGCGTAGCGCGCCGAATTGGCGAAACCTTGCCGTTAAAAGTGTCTACTACGCTACTCGCTGCCCACGCACTACCACCCGAATATGAGAATGATAGTGATGGGTATATTCAGCATGTGTGTGAGCAAATTATTCCCGCGGCAGCAGCAGAAAACCTAGCCGACGCGGTAGATGTGTTCTGTGAAAATATTGGCTTCAGCCGCGATCAGGCTGAACGGGTATTTCAAACGGCGCAAGCGCACGGCTTGCCGGTGAAAATTCATGCCGAACAGCTAAGCGATCAAGATGGCAGTGCCTTAATGGCTGAATACAGCGGGTTATCTGCAGATCACTTAGAGTACTTATCTGAGCAAGGCATTGCCGCAATGGCGAAGGCCGGCAGCGTTGCCGTTCTGTTGCCCGGTGCGTTCTATTTTCTGCGCGAAACCAAACTGCCACCCATTCAAGCATTGCGTAATGCCAACGTGCCTATTGCTATCGCAACCGATGCCAACCCTGGCTCGTCACCACTGGTGCAATTACCATTAATGATGCACATGGCCTGTTCATTCTTTCGTTTAACACCTGAAGAGGCTTGGTTAGGGGTTACCCGCAATGCAGCTTTAGCGCTGGGCGACACACAACAAGGAATGCTCGCCGTTGGCCAACGAGCGGATATGGCGTTGTGGAATTTAACTAGCCCAGAGCAAATCTGTTACGAGTTTGGTATGAACCCACTGGAACAGTTATGGATTAGTGGTACTGCGGTTTAACGTGCGTTGTTTTTAACTCTACTTACAATGTAAGTGAACACTAACTCACTAAGGATCTGCCCTGTCGCTTTTATGCCCGCTTGTACTCCCAGCGGATGGCATGCAGGGGCCGCTTCTGCTAAATGCAAATAACAACACTGGGGCGCCTTCGCCAACTCCTGCACAAATAGCAGCGCATCGCTTAACGCAACACCGGTGTAATTAAGCGCACTGGCAGGGGCATACTGAATTGCATCCACATCAAGCTCGATACCCATAGAACACTGCCAACTGGCTACTCGCTGTTGTAGTGGCTGCAGGTGCTGGGCAAAACTGCTGCCTAGCATATCATGCACGCCGCTGTAAGTTGCGCCAGCATCTTGCAACTGCTGCAAGGTTGCCGCCGAATTCTTTGCTGGATGCAGCGCCATTACGTGGTAATGCTTTAGGTAGCCTTGCTGGTATGCATAGCTAAAGCCATTGCCACTATGCCTACCTTCTAATGGCCGAAAATCGGCATGCGGATCTAAATTTACGGCGCCTACGGCCGTGTTGTGTACATACGCAAGGCTTTGCAGTAGTGGCAGCGCATTGTTATGGCCACCACCAATAAGAATCACTTCATAACCTTGCTTAAATAAACACTGGGTTACCTGGGCTACGCGTTGATCTAGCTGTTCACACAACTGCCGCAAACGTTGTAGATCATTAGCATCGCTGGCATCTAAGGTGGTAGCTTCATCGTTGAGATCTTGGCAATCTACTTGCCCAGCGAGTACCACTTCATGTACCGGCAATACTTGCGAATCCTGCATATTCAAGAATTGCTGCAGAAATGCTTGGAAACCTAGTTCTGCGCCACCTTGGCCAAGGTTTGCGCGTGGGCCAATAGATTCTGGCACCCCCAGAATAGCAAAACGCCCCAGCGGTGCCGCCGAGGCATTTAAATCTGCAAGTGTTGTAATCGATTCGCCGATGCGTGTTTCCCCAGCGCGAGTGCTCGCAAACTGGCTCGGCACAATCGGCTGCCAATGATAATGCGGTTGGCTCACAATAACCCTCTTACTTGTGCAACAGGAGTTGCCACGAAATGGTTAATGTTATTCGATATCCAGCGCTTCAGGCGAAAGGATAATACCGGTGCTATCAGCGTAAAGGTGATCTTCTGGCAAGAAGGTTACACCGCCGAAATTAACCGCTAAATCTGTTTCACCAATACCAATCGCATCAGCGCCTACAGGAATAGAGGCAATTGCTTGAATACCGATATCTAAATCTTCCAGCAAATCAACATCACGAACACAGCCGAAGCAAACGATACCTTCCCAATCATTCTCTAACGCCAGCTCAGCAATGCCGATATCAATCAAGGCACGGCGTAATGAACCACCACCATCAACCAGCAACACTTTACCTGCGCCCGGTTGCTCGAGAGCCGTTTCAATCAGCCCTTTGTCTTCGTGGCACTTTATGGTAACCACTTGGCCACCAAATGATAAACGGCCACCGTAGTTCGCAAACATAGGTTCAACCACATCCACTTGATCAGCATATAAATCACAAAGTTCTGAGGTGTTGTATTCCATCGGAAACGCTCCTGCACTTAAGCAAGGTTAGAATTAATTTACAGTATAAACCTTTAAGAGCAGGGGCGAAAGAACCCATTCGCTCTTACAGAATGAAGCGGCTGAGATCTTCGTTATCAGCTAAATCATTCAAGTATTTGTTCACGTAATCTCTATCGATCGTAATGGATTGTCCTTCCATATCCGATGCATTAAATGAGATCTCTTCCATTAACCGTTCAAGTACCGTGTGCAAACGGCGTGCGCCGATATTTTCTGTTCTTTCATTCACTTGCCATGCGATTTCGGCAATTCGACGAATACCATTTTCAGTGAACTCGATGGTTACGCCTTCGGTAGCCATCAGCGCCATATATTGCATGGTAAGCGAAGCATTCGGTTCGGTAAGAATACGCACGAAATCTTCGGTAGTAAGTGCTTTTAAGCTTACCCGAATAGGCAAACGGCCCTGCAGTTCAGGAATTAAATCTGCAGGTTTGGCAATTTGAAACGCCCCCGAAGCAATAAACAAAATATGGTCGGTTTTTACCATGCCATGCTTGGTGCTTACGGTGGTGCCTTCTACTAATGGCAGCAAATCTCGTTGCACTCCTTCGCGAGAAACATCGGGGCCACTGCTATCACCGCGCTTACAGATTTTATCGATTTCATCTAAGAACACGATGCCATTCTGCTCAACCGCTTCAATCGCTTTTTCTTTAATCTCTTCTTGATTCACCATTTTCGCAGCTTCTTCTTCAATCAACTGCTTAAACGCGTCTTTGATCTTCATTTTGCGTTTTTTGGTTTTATTCTGGCCCATGTTTTGGAACATGTTTTGTAACTGTGAAGTCATTTCTTCCATGCCAGGAGGCGCCATAATTTCAACGCCCATGGGTGACATATTCACCTCAATTTCAATCTCTTTATCATCAAGCTTACCTTCACGCAGTTTCTTTCGAAACGCTTGTCGGGTTGTTTGCTGCTCTTCGTCTTCTTTACCGAAGTTTTCATCATGCCAATTGCGCTTCGGCTTCGGTAATAGCGTATCAAGAATGCGATCTTCAGCAGCATCTTCGGCACGGTGGCGTAATCGTGCCATTTCTTGCTCACGTACCAACTTCACTGCGGTATCGGTAAGATCGCGAATAATTGAATCTACCTCTTTACCCACATAACCTACTTCCGTGAATTTGGTAGCCTCAATTTTAATGAACGGCGCATTAGCAAGCTTCGCCAAACGGCGGGCTATTTCAGTTTTACCAACACCCGTAGGGCCGATCATCAAGATGTTCTTTGGCGTTACTTCTTGGCGCAACTCTTCATCTAGCTGCATCCGGCGCCAGCGGTTTCGCAATGCTACCGAAACCGCGCGTTTTGCATCTTGCTGGCCAATAATGTGGCGGTTTAACTCATCAACAATTTCCCGGGGGGTCATATTCGACATTCTTTACTCCTTGGCCAACTCAGCATCTAACACTTCAATGGTGTGGTGATTGTTGGTGTAAACACAAATATCACCCGCAATCGTAAGCGCTTTCTCAGTAATTTCTGGTGCACTCAAATCGGTATTTTCCAACAAGGCTCGCGCAGCAGCCTGGGCATAAGGCCCGCCTGAACCAATTGCAATTAAATCATTCTCGGGCTGCACCACATCGCCATTCCCGGTAATAATTAACGAGGTTGTTTTATCTGCCACAGCTAACAATGCTTCCAACTTGCGCAACATACGATCGGTTCGCCAATCTTTTGCTAGCTCTACTGCAGCTCGGGTTAAGTGGCCTTGATGCTGCTCAAGCTTCGCTTCGAAACGCTCAAACAAGGTAAACGCATCGGCAGTGCCGCCAGCAAAACCGGCAATTACTTGGCCCTTATACAAAAGGCGAACTTTCTTGGCGTTGCCTTTCATTACAGTATTGCCTAATGAAACTTGGCCATCGCCACCAATGGCAACTTTATCGCCACGGCGCACGGAAACAATCGTAGTCATGTGTGTTCCTCTCTATCGGTGATAGTTAGGAGATAGGGGCGCACGCAGCAAAATTCAAGTAGTGCAACTATTCTTGTATACCATCATTGCGATAACTGACAGCGTTTTGGCGGCATATGAAGCTGCCAGCAGTTACAGGGAACACTAGCCATATGCGTGGTAGGCGATTAGAATTAGCGCTCATGTTTTGCTACTACCGAGAGTTTTAATGCCGGATATACGCACGGTTCGATTAAATAAATTTATTAGTGAAAGTGGTATTTGCTCGCGGCGCGAGGCCGATCGTTTAATTGCGGCAAGTAAAGTAACCGTAAATGGCCGTATTGCCGAGATGGGCACACCCATAACACCAACCGATGAAGTGCGGGTAAATGGCAAGTTGATCGAGCCCACCAACAAAGAACGCTTTGCCTTCATCGCTTTCAATAAGCCCGTTGGTATTGTAAGCACTACCGATTCGGCGGAAAAAGATAACTTATTAAGCGTGGTAAAACACAAAGAACGCGTATTCCCGGTTGGGCGGCTAGATAAAGATTCCCAAGGCTTATTATTTTTAACCAGTAACGGCGATTTGGTGAATAAAATTCTGCGCGCTGGCAATAACCATGAGAAAGAGTATGTGGTTACTGTAGATAAACCTATTACCGCTGAGTTTTTAGCCGGTATGCGTTCGGGTGTGCCGATTTTGGATACCGTTACCAAAAAATGTAAAGTAGCGCGGCTTTCAGCTTTTGTTTTTAAAATCATTCTCGTGCAGGGGCTCAATCGGCAAATTCGCCGGATGTGCGAACACTTTGGTTACCGAGTGAAAAAGCTCGAGCGCATTCGCATTATGAATGTTCGTTTAGATGGAATTCGTAGTGGTGAATGGCGTGATTTAACCGAGAAAGAACTGGCGGAACTAATGGATTCCATCAAGCACTCTTCTTCTGAGCCGCCTGCAGGACATCGCAGGCGTAAGCCCAACCCTGCAAGCTCGAAGCAGGCGAACCCAAAGCATGGCGCTGGGCGATCTGAACGCGGCCGCAGTGAACGCGGCCGCAAGCGCTAGCTTAATCTAAATTCCACAACCAGATTTGGCAACCATACACTCCGGTACGTTGTAGCTGGTTGTTGGTGCGCTGCGCTGCGCGTAAGTTTTCAAATGGGCCCAAAATAACGCGGAACCAACGGCCATTGCTGCCGTGAGTTTCGCGCACTTGCGATTCAAATCCGGCCATGGCAATTCGCGCTTTCAATGTTTCTGCATCGGCAAAACTACGAAACGACCCGCATTGCATTAAGCGCCGTTGTGATTCAGCAATTTCAGGTACCTCAACCTCTACCTGGCGATTCTCGAGCTCTTCAATGTACTGCCAACGCTCGGCCGAGAATTCTGGTAAAGGCTCTAAAGATGGGGCGGTTACCACAGTACCTTCAGCAAGTTCAGCATTCCTATCACTTTTCAGAAACCACAAGAAACTAGCGAAAACAGCTACTACGATAACGGTAATAAAAAGCGCTTTAAATGGAATTTGTGGTGGCGCGTTGCGGCTATTGTTCTTGCGGGCAGCCGCACGCTTCGGCGCGTTTTTCTTCGCCGCTGGTTTGCGCTTTTTGGGTGCTCCGCGTTTCGCGTAATCAACCGCCATAAATTACATTTTCTCGAGGGTTTTGATGCCCAATAATGCCAAGCCTTGCTGTAATATGCGTGCCGTTAACGCCGCCAATTTTAAGCGGCTTTGCTGCAACGCTGCATCATCGGCATTCAAGATCGGGCATGCTTCATAGAATGAGCTAAATGCGCCCGCTAGTTCAAACATGTAACCGCATAAGAAATGCGGCATTCCTTTATTACCAACAGATGCAATAATCTCTGGGAACTGCGCCAGTTTATTAGCTAATGTTTCATCTTGCTCGGTAGCCAGCACAAAATCGCCAGTTACTTCATGCAACTGCAAACCTGCTTTTTGGAAAATGCTGTATACCCGTGTGTAGGCATACAGCAAATAGGGCGCCGTATTCCCTTCGAAGCTCAGCATGGTATCCCAATCAAATACATAATCGCTGGTGCGATTCTTGGATAAATCGGCATATTTAACCGCTGCAATACCTACTACGCGGGCAACATTCGCTTGCTCTGCAGCACTTAAATCCGTGCCTTTACTAGCAATCAGTTCAGCGGCCCGGCGCTCTGCTTCATCAAGTAAATCAGCAAGTTTGGTTACGCCGCCATCGCGGCTTTTGTATGGCCTGCCATCTTTACCCAGCACCATGCCAAAACCTAAATGCTCTAAGCTAGTACTGGCATCGGCATAACCCGCTTTGCGGCTAAGGGTGAAAATTTGCTGAAAATGTAATGATTGGCGCGCATCTACCACGTAAATTGCGCGATCTGCCTGCAACGTGCCTACCCGATAGCGAACTGCCGCCAAATCACTCGTGGCATACAAGTAACCGCCATCTTTCTTTTGCACAATAATTGGCAAAGGCTCGTTCTCTTTGCCTTTGAATTCATCCAAAAATACGCATTTGGCGCCTTGGTTTTCTACCAACAAACCTTTTTCGGTTAAATCGGTTACCACATTTGCTAAATCATCGTTATACGCAGATTCTGCCATTACATGGCTACGATTCAGCTGCACACCTAAGCGATCGTATACTTCTTGGCAATGTGCCAATGAAGTATCAATAAATTGCTGCCACAACTGCTTACAATACACATCGCCCGATTGTAGTTTAACCACCAGAGCCCGAGCTCGATCGGCGAAGCCCTCCTCATCATCAAAGCGTTTTTTTGCTGCTTTATAAAAAGTTTCTAAATCTGCTAGTTCGAGCGCCTCAGAATTACCTTCTTGCAAGGTATCTTCCATGTGCGCAAGCAACATACCAAACTGCGTGCCCCAATCACCTACATGATTCTGTGGAATTACTTTGTGGCCTTGTAAACTCAGCGTACGCGCTACCGCATCGCCAATAATGGTAGAGCGTAAATGGCCCACATGCATTTCTTTGGCTAAGTTAGGTGATGAATAATCAATAACTACCGTTTGCGGCTGGTCTGCTAACGGCACACCACAACGCTCATCAGCCCAAGCTGCATTAAGCTGAGCAATTAACTGGCCTTGATTCACGGTAAAGTTAATGAACCCTGGGCCGGCAATATCAGTTTTTGCTAACACGTTGTTTTCAGGAATGGCGGCAATAATGGCTTCTGCCAACGCCCGAGGGTTTTGCTTCGCTGGTTTTGCCAACATTAAGGCTAAATTTGTGGCGAAATCACCATGGCTTTTATCGCGAGGGCGATCGAGCTGAATTCGGGGTTGCAGATCAGCTGGAATCGCTGCTGCTGCTTTCAATTCGGCAATCGCGGCCTGCAATAATGCTTCAATTTGCTGTTTCATGGTGCGTACAACCTTCGATATCGATAACTAGCCGAGTAGTTTAATCGCTCGGGCGCTGAAAAAAAACCGCTGAATGCGCGTTTCACGTGAAATCTTGTGGATCTATATCTAATGACCAACGAGCTTTGCGTGCTTGTGGCAAGGTTTCCAGGAGATGCATGCTCGCTTGCAACAAACGATGTAAAGGCGCTCGGCTGGTTGCGTGCAGCATCAATTGGTAACGAAAACGCCCTGCGCGCCGCGCCAAAGGTGCCGGCATTGGGCCGATAACCGCAACTTCCGGTGCACCATAAGCGTTGCTCGCGTTCTGGCCATTATGGCCAGCCGCAGTTTGCTGGGCCAGCAGCGTATCGTGAATCGCTTGCAACAGCGCTTCCGCTGCAGATTTTTCTGTTGCCTCGGCGCGGAATAATGCCATTGCTGCATAGGGTGGCATTAACGCTTGTTCGCGCTCAGTAAGTGCAGTTTGCGCAAAATCTTGATAACCGTTTTGCACCAATTCCTGAATTAATGGGTGCTCTGGTTGGTGTGTTTGCAATAATACACTACCACGTTTACTAGCCCTGCCTGCTCGCCCAGCTACTTGCACGTAGAGTTGCGCTAACCGTTCTGGCGCCCGAAAATCCGCACTAAATAAAGCTCCATCTACATCCAATAACGATACCAAGGTTACGTTCGGAAAGTGATGCCCTTTTGCAAGCATTTGCGTGCCAATTAAAATGCGATAATCACCGCGCGCCGCTGCTTGCAAATAATCTTCTAACTGGCCTTTCTTGCGCGTACTATCCCGATCAATCCGCACTGCTGGATAATCTGGAAAGCGCTTGGCTATGGCCTCTTCCAATTGTTCCGTACCCAACCCACGAGTTATTAGCTGGGTGCTGCCACAGTGTCCGCATTGGCGCGGAATTCGGCGCTGCGCACCACAGTGATGACATTGCAACGTGTGCGTTTGCTGGTGCACGGTCATATTTGCTTGGCAACGATGGCATTCACTCACCCAACCACACTCGTGACATAGCAACGCACTGGCAAAACCACGGCGATTTAGAAACAGTAACACTTGGTTACCCGCATCTAAGTGTTTTTGCATTACGGCTAACAACTGATCAGAGAGCCCGTTGTGTAACCGTTGTGCTTTCAAATCGATCACGCCACTCTTTACTGGCTGCGCTTCTCCGGCTCGGTTACTTAACTGCAAATGGCCGTATCGTTTGCTGCGAGCATTGGCCAAGGTTTCCAATGATGGTGTTGCCGAGCCTAACACCACAGAAAACTCTTCCTGCTGCGCTCGTTTAATCGCTAAATCGCGGGCGTTGTATCGAAAGCCATCTTGTTGCTTAAAAGAGCCATCGTGCTCTTCGTCAATAATTAATAAGCCCAGATTGTGAAGTGGTGTGAAAATCGCGGAGCGAGTGCCCAAGATAATTGCCGCATGGCCATCCCGCGCTTGCAGCCACCCTTGTAGCCGCTCTTGATCACTTAAACCAGAATGTAAAACAATTACCGGCGCCTGAAACCGATCGCGAAAGCGCGCCACCGTTTGCGGTGTAAGGCCAATTTCTGGCACCAGCACTAAAACCTGCTGCCCCGCATTCAGCACTTCCGCCATTACTTGCAAATACACTTCGGTTTTACCGCTACCGGTAACACCTTCGAGTAACCAAATTTTTGCACCGGCGCTGGTACTGTTCTGCTCAGGGGTATTTAGGCTAGCGCTAATCGCACCCACCGCCACAGCTTGTTGCGGATTCAATGCATGAGGCTGCTCCAGTAACGCGCCATCCCATTTCTCAAACTTTGGTAGTGATTGCTCACTTTCAACCAACCCTTTATCTTGCAGTGCTTTTAATGCTGCTGGGCTAAATTCCTCGAGCTTCATTTGTGCAGCACTTAAGGCGCCTTTCTGCAGTGCAGCTAATATACGTTGCTGCTGCGCCGCGCGTTTGAGGCTATTAATATCAACGGCAGCGCCAGCCTCGGTGAGCAAAAAGCGTTTAATCTGGGTATAACTTGGCGGTTCGCCTTGCTTTACCGCTATCGGCGCAGCATGCGTAAGAACTTCGCCAAGCGGATGGTGATAGTAGCTTGCAGCCCACAGTAGTAACTGCCACATCGGCTCAGGCCACAAAGGCTCAGCATCAGTTATCGTAATCACTTCACGGAGCAAGCTCGCGTCGATTTCAGGCGCTACACCCACCGCAACAACAAAACCCACCATATCGCGGGAACCGAATGGCACGCGCACGCGCCCACCCAGCTTTGGCACTGGCTGTTCAGGCGTGAGCATGTAATCATACTTACGGCGCAGTGGAACCGGTAAGGCGATACGGATATAGGTTGGCACGCAATTCTCTTCAGTTAACTTTTGGCAACGTTGCATAGAAACGCTCTATGCTAACAAAACTTTACGCTAGCGCCAGCCAGCTTTTCGATTAAATTTCTGCTTGGCACCCTAAAGTAGCACATCAATGCACTTCGCTTTACTAACGAGTACAGATAAAGCCGTTATCCTTGCCGATCTTGCTTGATCCTTGAGCGGCTCTGCGCTAGAATTCGCGGCCTTAAAATCGTTTTAAGTACAGAATTATTAACAAGCGTGTGGTGTTCGTGGAAAGCACGGATGGCGATACGGCCTTCAACTGAGGTAACCCCTAATGAAACAAGGTATTCACCCTGAGTATAAAGAAGTTAGCGTAACCTGTTCATGTGGTAACGTTTTCAAAACTCGCTCTACGCGTTGTGCAGATTTCCACATCGACGTATGTTCTGAGTGTCACCCGTTCTATACCGGTAAGCAGAAAACTCTGGATGCTGGCGGACGCGTTGATAAGTTTAAGCAACGTTTCGGTTCACTTAAAACTAAGTAAGCGTTACCTATGTAACCACCGCTTAGTAGCAGTGATAAGAAAGGCGCCGATAATGGCGCCTTTTTTGATCCCAATATTTACATCCAGTAAGAAAACCTGATTACTCGAGTAAGCCTTTGCGGGCTGCCAACCGAATAAGCTCGGCAGTATTCGACACATTCATTTTCGCCAATATTCGCCCCCGGTGATTTTCCGCAGTTTTATGGGACATATCCAGTAACTCAGCAATCTCCCGCGTGGTTCGCCCTGCTACTACTAGAAAAAACACCTCGCGCTCACGGCGGGTAATATTATCGAGAATCGATTCCTTAACCTTGCCCGTTTCTTTACTCTCGGCCAGCTCTTTCAGCAGCACTTGCGGGAAGTAGGTTTGCCCTTGGTGAATCATTAGAATTGCTTCAGCAAGCTGTTCCGTAGATGATTCCTTCAGCATATAGCCTTTCGCACCCGATTGGTGCAGTGCATGCATGTACTCAATCTCATCATGCATGGTAAGCACCAAAATTTTCGCCTCGGGCCGATGATGTAATAATTTATCAATGGCCACCAAGCCATTCATTTTTGGCATCGAGATGTCCATAAGCAGCACATCTGGATTATGTTTCAATGTCGCCTGAACCATACTCTGGCCATCTTCACATTCACAAATCACTTCAAACAGTTCGTGTTGGCTAAGCATTTGCACGATGCCTTGGCGAACCAAGGTGTGATCGTCGGCAACAATTAAGCGGATTTTATTATTCATAGTGGAACCAATAGGCTTATGTGGCAACCGCCCCCGGGGCGCGATTGAATATCAAACTCGGCAGAAAATGCAGTAGCACGATCACGCATACTCGCAATACCAATTCCCTGGGCGGCTGTATCTAGGTTAAATCCTCTACCATTATCAATTATATCCAAGCGTAAAGCCTTGCCTACACGCGTAGCAAATACACTTATTTGATCTGCATTAGCGTGCCGTACCGCATTGGTAAGTGCCTCTTGGGCAATACGAAACACTAAAATCGCAACATGGCTGTTCGGCTCTTCTTCAATGTCGATTGCAATACTGCTTTCCAGCTTTTCATGTTCACATAGCGAACGAACCAGCCAGTTTAATGCTGCCGCCAAGCCCAAATCATCTAAAATGCGTGGCCGCATTAACCGCGATAATTGCCGCACATCGCTAAGCGCATGAGCGGCAAGTTCAGCAACACTGGCATCAACACCTTGCTCAATAACAGCAACATCTAGTTTGCGGGTAAGTGCGGTGAGTATTTGGCCAAGGCCATCATGCAGATCTTGAGAGAGGCGCGCACGCTCAGCCTCCTGCTGGCTCCATAAGCGCTGCGCCAAATTGCGCAGCGTTAGCTGTTCTGCAACTAGAAGCTGGCGAAGCTCATCTTGGCTCCGTTGCAGGAACAGCAGTTCCTCGTCGAACGTTTGTTTCCGGCCGTTCATATGTTTGTTGATAAACCTCAAGTTGCTGGCGGTTCATGTACTGATACAATCGTTCCCGTAATTGCTCTGCACGCCGCTTCGAATCATTATCACTAAAAATCTCATAATACAGGTGATTACGCCAGTAGTCTGGATGATTTTGTAATGTTCTGCGCAACTGCTCAAATGCGTCTTGATCATTAAATTGCACCGCCTGCAAATACGAGGCTTGCAAATACTCTTTGTACATTGCTGGCCGCACTAACTCACGAACCCGCTGCCATTGCCAGCTATCACGCGGGATTGGGTTGAGCTCCAGAATCGACAGTAATACCCGTAATTCCGATTGTACCGGCAGCAGTTGCTTGCGAAAACGCGACCAAAAGGCGGTAATTTCTGAAGTACTAATATCATCGGCTAGCAAGGCTGCACTAACCGCTATCCAATCATGCAGTATTTCTTGTTCACTATTGAGTTGAGCGGCGTATTTTTCTAATCCTGCTAATTGTTCGGCAATACATTGGCCATCAGCGAGGTAAAGGCACATTTCAGCTCCCCAAATATGCACTTCAATCAAGCCACGGAAATAATCGATAGATTCTGCAATTCGCAATGCCTCTTCATTATTGCGCAATGCGGTTGTCCAAGAACCTCTGGAGTAATTTCGGTGGCTCAATAAGAACTGCGTTACCATCTCTTCTTCCGGGCGCCTTCCTTGCGAAGATTCTAAAACCTCGGTAAGTATTTGCGTGGCTTGGCTATATTCGCCACGAGTAAGGGCAAGATTCGCTAAATTCAACTCTGTGCGCGCTAATCCTGATTGATCACCGATGCGGGCAAATAAATTCTTCGCTTGCTTCCAAAATACATCGGCTTGGCTAAAATCAGCCATCAGAAAGTGCATATAGGCTACGTTATTAATGCTTTCGGCCTGCTGGCGGGAATAGCCGGTAATCATGCGCAGATCGAGCGCATTGCGGTAATGCGTTAACGCTTCTCGGTAACGTCCTTGCTCTTCAAGCAACACTCCCCACTCATTCTCTACTTGGGCAAGGCCAATGCGATCATTGTTCTCTTCAAATAGCAACGAAGCCTCTGCTAAGGCGGCCTCCGCATCGGCATAGCGAAGCTGTAAAGCTCGAGCGTTGGCCAAGTTCGCAAGGGTAACTGCACGGCCGTTCGCGTCGCGCTCTCTGGTACGTATACTTAATGCTTCCGTAAAGTATTGTGCGGCGGTAGATGCATCAGATAACCGCAAATAGGCAACACCAAAAGCATTCAGCACGGTTCCTTGGCCGCGCATATTTTCTTGTTGGCGGTACTTTACCAACGCTTGCATCAATTCGTTATCAAGCGCTTGCTGAATTTGCCCTTGAATAATACGCATCCGCGCCAGTTCAAACCAACGATCGGGCGCACTCGGATCAATCTCTAGCGCTTGTTGATACAAGCGCATGGCGGTTTCAGTATCATCAGCCCATACTGCTAACTCTGCCCGCCTATCAAGTAAGCTGGCGCGGCCGGGGAATAGCTCGAGCAACCGGTCGGTTACCGCGATAGCACCATCTAAATCATTATTGATTTCAGCTTGCAAGGCCCTACCTTCGAGATACCAATATTCATCGTTTTCTGAAAGTTCGATTAAACGCTCTAACTGATCATGGGCTAATTGAATATCCCCGCGAGCTGCAGCTAAGCGCGCACCGGCTAGCCAACCGCCAGCAAAATCAGGCCACTCGGCCTGCAACGATTGCACAAATTGCTCGGCTTCCGCATGGCGCCCTTGGCGCAAAGCTTGTAGTACAGGCTCTACGCGTTGCAATTCTTCCGGTTTTACAATTAGCTGCCGTGGCGGCAACGCCAACTGCTCATCAATGTGCACTAACAACTGTTCCATTGTGAGCGGCAACTGGGTGTTATTTACGGTACCCTGAAACGAACCAAACATCCGGTTACCCGGCATTTCCGCGAGCAATACTTGAATGCGAATATCATCACTTACCGGCAGCTGGCCACTTTGCAATAAAATCAGCACTTCTGCATTCACCAGCTGGGCTATGCGTATTCTGTGCTCTTGCTGTGCAAATGGTTTTAAACCCAAATTACTTACCAAGCTATCAACGCGATCCTGCTCAACGATATCAATCCCGGATTGGGTAATTAAGTGCAAATGCAGTAGCTCGGCAATGCCGCCGAGTAGGTTATCATCGGGTGCGTATACAATTGCAACCCGCGAGGTATGGTTGGGCATTGCTGTAATCGGCTCACCATCGTAACTAGGCGCAAACAACGATGTAGCACCTGCAACAATAATCAGCAACAGAAGTACGGTACCCAGCACTGCCACGCGTGATTCTGTAGATCGCTCTATGAATTGCTGTGCTTTGATAATCGAGATACGCTGATGCGCGAGCGGCTTGCTTAACTGCCTTGCCAAACGCTTGCGGCTAATCAGCCATTTAATATCGCCAAGATGCCAACGCCGAATTTTTGTTGCTGCAAGTAATTCTAAGAATAAACGGCCACTACTATAACAATCCGTGTGTGCACCGCGCTTACCAAGCTGGGTAACCTCTGGGGCGATATAACCAACGCTACCGGAAAAATCGGCCAGTAGATTCGCTTCACTATTAGAACCGATGCCAAAATCTAACAGCACTAGATTGCCGCGTTCATCAATATAAATATTTTCGGGTTTTACATCTGCGTGGGTAATTTCTGCTGCATGGCACGCGGCTAAAGCCTGCAATAATTGCCTCATCCAACGTTCGCTTTGGTTTCTTGTTACACCCTCATGCAATAACGCTGCTAAGGTATCGCCACTTACCAACGCCATGGTGAAGAATACCCAATCACCATCTTGGTAAAATTCAAATACTCGCACAATATTGGGGTGGTTTAGCTCACGAGCAAGCAAAACT
>NZ_JBLRWZ010000039.1:0-22497 GCF_047920995.1 Aliidiomarina sp. | reverse complement strand
GGCATCCCTCCGGAATAACGGGATCATCAAGCACCGAACGAATAGTATTCCGAGCGCCAGAGGTACCGAGCAAACTCGCAGGTTTTATCAGGAATGAACGGTGATTACCGATGAAATCAAGCACTACAACATGCGTTTTTTGCGTTTCTAATGATACTCGCAGGCCCCGGCCTAACTGCTGTAAGAAAAGGATTTTCGATTCTGTGGGCCGCGCCATTAATACCGTATCTACGGCGGGAATATCTGTTCCTTCATTGAACAAATCTACTGAGAAAATAACCTCTAAATCGCCGCTTGCCAGCTGCTGTAACGCTTCATTTCGGCGCATTTCTGAACCACTATACACCGCTACGCAACGCACTCCTCGAGATGAAAAATAGTTCGCCATATAATCAGCGTGGCGTTTCGAAATACAAAAGCCTAGTGTTCTGGTTTGCCGGTGTTGAAGCCAGTGGTCATAAATGTGCTTCGCACGTTTAATGGTTGCGAATGCGGTTTCTAATGCACGGGGATCAAACTTACCGCTACGCCAAGGAATCTCCTGATAATCAACATCCGCATCGTAAACACCATAGTAATGAAACGGTACTAAAAGCTGTTGCTCAATGCCGTTCACCAAATTGCGTTCAAACACTAAGTTGTTATCGCACAAACTCAAAATATCGGATTGATCTGTGCGCTCAGGCGTTGCGGTTAATCCGAGCAGAAACTGTGGCGTAAAGTAGCTTAAAAGCTTTTGGTAACTTTGAGCTGTAGCATGGTGAAATTCATCTACTACTACATAATCAAAGTGCTCGCGGTGGAAACCTTTAAGGTGAGCTAGCTTGCCAAGCGATTGCACCGATGCAAACAGAAAATCAGCCTCAAGATCTTTGTTATTGCCGTTATAAAAGCCAATGCTTTTCTTCGGAAACAAGGCACTAAAAGTGCGCTGTGCCTGTAACAGGATCTCTTCCCGATGAGCAACAAACAACATCGTTTTTGCTTTTATTTGCTGCACATCAAAGGCCGCCAACCAAGTTTTGCCCATACCCGTTGCCATTACTACTAGGCCCCGTTGATTGCCTGCTAAGCGCGTTTCTTGAAGTGCTTGCAGTGCTTCCGTTTGTGCTTCATTTGGGCTCAAGGGCTCTGCAATGATTTCTTCTTCGCCACCAAGAACTGTAATTAGCGGAGCATTCTGCTGAGTAACCTCTTCAAACCGTTGCGTATATTTCTCAATTTCTTCACGGGTAAGCAAATGTGCTTCTGGGGCCTCAAAAACCAACGCAAAACTACGTTGGATATGCTCGAATTCAGCTAATGATTCCGGTGAACTGGATAATAAATCAAAACGTAAGTTCCACTCTAAGCCAGATGTTAAGGCACTTGCACTCAAGTTGCTTGAGCCAACAAATGCACTACCTGCTTCCGCAGCTTTCTTCCCACTATCTTCGCGCACGAAAATGTATGATTTCAGGTGAAATGCCTTACGTTCACTGCATTTGTACAGCTTTACCTCAGCACCACGCTGTTCAAGTAGCAATAGCATTCGTAACGCTTGTGGGTGAGTAATATAAAGGTAATTAGAGGTCATGATGCGCACCGAGGCACCATTGTTTAATGCATCAATAAGCGGTTCAAGCAATAATGAAACGCCCGAAGGCTGAGCAAACGAAACACAGATATCAATCGCGGTAGCATGATTAATGGCATGCACGAGTTTAGGCAGTAATGGATCTTTCTCTGTGCCCGTGGTGAGCAAGTATCCCTTTGCTAATTCCAATCGTTATTCTCCGCTCTCGTGTTGCGGTGATTTAACCAAAATCGCATTCAACCACTGCTCATGCTCGCGGCCTGGCCGAGCATCGCCAGTAATCCATGTTTTTTGAATCGTTAAGTTCGTATTCTGTAGCACATTGGCTAGTAGTACTTCATTCAGATTGGTGAAGCGGCGGCCTCCGCGCTCTAATTCGTTATCGCCATACTTAAACGAACAGTAAAACACCCCTTGAGATACCAACTGCGCAGCCAAGTGAGAGAACGTGCTGGGTAATTCAGCAAGCGGCACATGCAGCAACGATGCGCAGGCCCATATTGCTGCTACGGGTTCTGTGGCCTGAAATTCGGTGAAGGTGCATTGCAACGCATTGGCGCCCAGCCGCTGTTGTGCAATGGCAATCAGGGCTTCACTGGCATCGAAGGCTGTAACTTGAAAGCCTAGCGCTTGAAACGCCAGCGCATCGCGGCCTGTTCCGCATCCAGCATCAACAATGTGTGCACCCTTTGGAATCAGTGGCACGAACTCAGCATATAGCGCCGACATATCTACTTCTGCGGTATCGGCATGAAAAGCGGCGGCATTGGCGTTGTAATATTGCTTACTCATCATCGGTGCGCGCCTGAACGTAAAACTCGCCATGCTCGCCTTCGAATACCACTAGTTCTATCGGCTGGCAGCAAATTTGGCAATCTACAATCTGCTGCTGACCAATATCATTAATGGGGTCTATTTCTAGCGAGTTTGGTGCCATGCAATATGGGCAACTAAACTCTTCTTCATAGGCAAAGCTCATAACATCACAATACCTTAAATTGCTCCGGCCGATAACAACTTCCGTTTCATTGTTCATTCCCCATGTTTGTTATCGAAGAATTTATAAGATAGTAGCGATCCTTCTTGGGCGATAACAGTAAAACTATGTTAATAATTATTTCTCCTATTCATACAATGAGGAAGAAGCTTGTGCGCCGTATCCATATTTTGCTGCTTAGCTTAGTTTTTTTAGTTTTCGGAAGTGCTTCAGCTTCTGAAAGCCTTGCACAACCCGTAACCTTTCAAGCGCTACTAGAACGCTCAACAGCAAGCCCCGATAGCATGGTGCGCTATGGTGGCGAAGAGCCACAGTTTATTGAGCTGTATATTCCCGCAGCGGCTAATACGCCGCCGCCATTAATCGTGTATTTGCACGGTGGCTGCTGGTTAAATAGTTTTGCCGTAGATCATGCGCGGGGTTTTGCCGAAGGCGCGCGCAACGCAGGCTTTGCGGTAGCCTTGGTGGAATACCGCCGGTTAGATGATGAAGGGGGCGGCTGGCCTGGCACCCTAAACGATATTGAGCGCGCAATCGAAGCACTTGCTGGCAACCAAAGCGGCGATTATAACGCTGAGCAAATTACTCTTGTTGGCCATAGCGCCGGCGGCCACTTGGCGCTACTCGCGAGCCAGCCTGAGCGAAGTTTACCCATTAACGCGGTGGTTGGCCTAGCGGCAATTACTGATATTGCAGCCTATGCGGCCGGCGAAAGCGGCTGCCAACAATCGGCCGCTCGCTTTATCGCTACCTCACCAAGCGATGATGAGGCTATGAACCCGGTGGCTATCGAGCGCCACGCTGAGGTTATTTTACTCCGCGGCGAGAACGATACTATTGTTGGCCGCGAACAACTGCAGCTCGATAACGCCCAAGTAATCCACATCGCAGAAGCCGGACATTTTGATCTAATTCATCCAGATACTCCCGCGTTTTCGCTCGTTTTACGCTTACTCCAACACCTGCATTCTGAACATACGCCCATAGTGAGCGAGGAATAACCATGCCACATCACCAACATCCACACGATCCTCTTGCACACGTGCGCTCGAAGTTTCATATTCCGGCCAACACCATTTACCTCGATGGCAATTCGTTAGGCTTGCTCAGTGAAAATGTGCGGGCGCGAGTTGCAGAAACCATGCAGCACCAATGGGGCAACGATGTAATTACCAGCTGGAATAAGCATGGCTGGATTAACTTACCGTTAACCGTGGGCGATAAAATTGGCAGTTTAATCGGGGCGCCTGCCGGCACCACCCTATGCTGTGATTCTATTTCCGTGAACCTGTTTAAGATTCTTTGTGCAGCATTACAAATTAACAGCGGCCGCACCGAGGTGCTTTCTACCGAAGATAACTTTCCTACCGATTTGTATATGGTGCAGGGTTTGCAGCAATTGCTCGGCGAGCGCTGCACCTTACGGTTGGTGCCCGAGCATGAACTGTTAGATGCCATTAGCGATAAAACGGCTGCGGTACTGGTAACAGAAGTGAATTTTCGCACCGGCCGTAAATTACCGCTGGCCGATTTAAGCGCACGCGCTCGTGCACAAGACGCACTTACCATTTTGGATTTAGCCCACAGCGCCGGCGCATTTCCCGTACAGCTGCTCGAGCACGATATCGATTTTGCGGTTGGCTGCACCTATAAATATCTTAATGCGGGGCCAGGCGCACCAGCATTTTTATATGTGGCACCCAAACATTTGCAGCAGCGCACAACCCCCCTGCAACCGTTATTTGGCTGGCTTGGCCACGCCGAACCGTTTGCGTTTACCGCGGAATATGCGCCAGCACAGGGTATTCGCCAGTTTCTTACCGGCACACCGCCAATACTTGCATTGGCCGCAGTAGATGCAGCACTCGATGTGTTCGCCGATATTGATATGGCCGATGTAAGGCAGAAATCGATTGGGTTAAGTGAATATTGGCTAGAACGCATGGCCGCCGAAGGGTTACTCGATATCATGCCGAGCATTTCGCCAGCCAACCCCGAGCAACGCGGCAGCCAGCTCGCATTTCAGCATGAACATGCATACGCCGTTTGCCAAGCATTAATCGCCGAGGGTGTAATTGCTGATTTTCGCGCACCAGAATACCTGCGCGTTGGTTTTTCAGCGCTGTATAACACCTATGCAGAGATTGCAGCGGCCGTAGCAAAACTCGCCGCCATAGTGCATGAGCGGCGGTATGAGCGGGCTGAGTTTCAAGAGCGCAGTGCAGTAACTTAAAAAATGCTTTTCCAAAAGCTAAGCCATTCGGTTAATAATGCTCTCAAATTCGCGTACTACGTGCAGTTGCTGTTCAGCCATTTGCTTGAAGTGTTTGCTGATGTTCGGATGTTCCAACACGCGTTGCCAAAAATCCATTGCTGCAGGGTACGCAACCTCCCAATACAGCCTAGATATCGCCGAACTGATGCGAATTTGGTAAGGCTCCACAGGCAAATCGCCCGAGCTTTTCGGGGAGTAATGCATCGGTAACATATCGTAGATTGGTGCAAGCTCAAAAGGCCGGCCCCCCATATTCACAGCCGATATATTCCCGAGATGCATATCCGAATTTGCTATGAGTTGCCCAAACGCCCAGGCAACCTTGCAGCGAGTGACCGCCATTTCTGTGAGCACTTTTTCTTGATGCAGCGCATCCGCTATCACGGGCCAAGGTTCATTTGCTTTGCCTACGAACTCGGCATCCAAACTTGCGAAAGAGATTACACCAACACGGCCACCTTGTGCCGTTCGATCAAAACGCTGGGAAGCGAGCAAAGTACGCTGGTTCGCTGTAAAGCTTCGATTTGCCGCGGCAATGCTAGGCAATGCCTGATTAAGTGTTGTTGCCGCAAGCCATTCCGCGTGAAGTAGATCAGCCCAGCGATTTGCCACAGAATCAACTTCAACTTGAGCAACTCGGCCAGAAAATTTAATGATGCATTCACCCTCTGCAAGCCGCGCGGTAAACTTGGGTTGTTCACCTTGCGCTGAAGAATCAAAATGCTCTCCACGGGCAATTGCTTCAGCTTTCTCACCTGCTTCTGCATCACTGCAAAGTGGAGATCGCGTGGTTCGCAACCAGCGCTCGTAAGCTTCGTTACCAACCAGCAAGTTGCCAACATGATCCTGTGGATATTTAGCCAGAATTGCCAAGATAGTATCTTCACTCCAGGCTGCCGGATTAGCATCAACCAGCTCACCAGCGCTTCGTAATTGATAAGCAAATGAACGGCCTAGAAAACCCTGCGGGCGCATATCGGTGAGCCACCACGGCAACGATTCATAAAAATCCCACTCTGTAGTAGGTTCTGCCATATGGTTAGCAACTCGAAAATATTCCACCAAATAGGAATCATAAGGGTATACCACATGGAGGTGAGCAATTTTCTCTGCATCTCCATCGCTATTAACGCGATAAATTGGCAACATGCTCACGTTATCCAAAAGCGGGAGTGTGCGCGGAAGGTACCAACGTATTGCACGGCCAGCTCCGGCTCTTACTACCTCAGAACTCATGGTATTCAAACGACGAGTAATTGTGGTTGGGTTAACCTCAAAACGCCGCGCAAGCTCAGAAGCCGACATCGGCCCCGCCTTCAATGTTGATATTATGTGATCACTTTGAATTCCATACGTTAAATCCGCATACTCACTAAAAAACCCCTAAAAATAAACTTATTTGCAGCTTATATCGCAGTACATAAAAGTAATTTACTCATTGTTATATAACATTTTTATAATTAATAGAGCGCATTTCGCAGTGATTTATGCATTGATTATATATATCTGTTTGGATGTTATAACAGATTACAATAACATTTACGAATTCAGGCTCTATCAAAGAGAAATAGGCTGAACCCGTAACCGTTACTCATCGTCGGTGCGCGCATGGACATTATTACTATTATTGTTTTAACGGGGATTACTAACGTCACTTTTACTGAAGACACTTGGTTACACACCGCCAACTTTTAAAAATCAAGGCCGCAGTTGCGGCCTTGATAGCTTTCTCTACCATGATATTGCTATTTACTACCAACGAAAACGCACCGCAAAGTTACGTTGGCCGCGATTCAGGTTTACCATAATGATATCGCCAGCCTCCAAAGGTTCAGCTTCTACCGAGAGAAACTCCTCGTTTCGTATCCAGTTATGTTGCGTTCGCTCGCCTTGAGCCAATATGGTTATGGTACCCGTGATATTCGTTAAATCGTATGCGGTGCCGTGATCTCGAATATATAATTGTAATTCGTTATTCTCGCTTACTAACTCAAACGCGAGATGATGGGCTTCTTGAACTTGGCCGCCGTGCTGTGGTTCAAGTTCATTATCTGCCGATGCAACAAAGCTTACTAAACAAAATAACGATGCGAATACTAATTTTAAATATTTCATGCTAAGCCTCCTCAGGCATTATTGAACAGATTTTGATTTCTCTAAAATAGACAAAACGGCTCTTTGGGTAGGTTGTTTGCCAACGAGCCAAAATAGCAGTGGTGTGAGCAGAATATCGAGCAACGTTGCCGATATTAATCCTGAAAAAATGATTACCGCAACAGGGTATAAAATCTCTTTACCCGGTGCATCTGCAGATGTTAACAGTGGAATTAACGCACAGGCTGTTACTAGCGATGTCATTAACACCGGTGTTAAACGTTCTAAAGAACCACGGATTATCATCGCTTGGGTGAATTTTTCTCCCTCATGCGCGCACAAGTTTATAAAGTGGCTCACTTTCAATATGCCATTCCTGGCTGTCATTCCAGTTAACGTGATAAAGCCAACAACAGAAGCCACCGATAACGGCAAATGCAATAGCCACATTGCTGTAATCGCACCGATCAGCGCCATAGGAATGGTTCCCATAATTACAGCCACCAAACGCCAACTGCGATATTTGCTGTATAGAATAAAAACGATACTCAGCAACGAGAGCGTTCCGAGCAGGAACAGTAAATTCATTGCTTCTTCTTGCGCTGTAAATTGCCCCTCAATGGTAATAAACCCATCTTCAGGCTGTTGCACATCGGCTACTACCGAGCGCACCTGCTCAAGTAAATGTTGCACATCCACATCTGTGGTGTTCGCATACACAACTAACCGCCGCCGCCCGTTTTCTCGCAAGTATTGATTCGGCCCATCGGTGAGCTCGATTTCCGCAAGTTGCGCAAGTGCAATCGGCCCCTCATTGGTATCAATGAAAATACCCGCTAATTGCTCAGGTAACCGCCAACTATCTTCCAGCCTTATCACCACAGGATAACGGCGAATGCCCTCGACAATTTCACTCACCACTCTACCCTCGGTTAGCGTTTGCAAATCACGCATTAGCTGCCCGGGCGATACCCCATAGTGAAATAGCGCTTCGGGTTTAGCACGCACTGTAAGTTGCGGAATGAGTACTTGTTGCTCAACCGTTATATCTACTAGCCCCGGAATAGCTTGCATGCCCGCCCGAAGCTCTTCTGCAGTGCCTCTTGCAGAGAGCATATCATCGGAAAATATTTTCACTGCCAGCTGCGCACGAACCCCCGAAAGCATATGATCTAGGCGGTGAGATATCGGTTGGCCAATCGTTACTTGCCCCGGCACAACCAACAACCGTTCCCTTATATCGGCCAACACTTCAGCTCTGCTGCGTTCAGATGGTTGTAAATCAACATCAATTTCCGCTGCGTGGATTCCCTCAGCATGTTCATCTTGCTCAGCCCTACCTGTGCGCCTTCCTACTTGGGTAATTTCAGGAACTTTTAGGAGTTGTTCTTCCGCAAGAGCGCCTAACTGATTCGCTTGCTCCAGCGACGTTCCCGGTTGCAATAACAGCCCTAGCACTAAGTTCCCTTCATTAAACTCGGGCAAAAATGCGCGCGGCAACAGCGTAACACTTGCCGCAGATATCAAAGCAACGGTAACTACAGCAATCACAAGCTTGCGGGCGTGCGAAAACGCCCAAACTAGCCAGCGCTCAAGCCCAGTTTTCAGCCATCGAACCAAAGGAGAATCGCCACGATCTAGCCGCCGCATTTTCGGCAGTAAATAATAACTAAGCACCGGCGTTACCGTGATTGAAACTAAAAGTGAAGCCAAAATAGAGATAATGTAGGCAAAACCCAGTGGCGCAAATAAACGCCCTTCAATACCGGGCAAAGCAAACAAAGGTACAAAAACTAACACTACAATAGCTGTTGCATTCACTATGCCGGTGCGCACCTCAACACTGGCTCGCCACACCACATCAAAAACCGTGTGGGGCTTTTCAGCTGTTCTATTTAGCCGCAAACGCCGCAAAATGTTTTCTACATCAACAACCGCATCATCAACCAACTCGCCAATGGCAATTGCCAAGCCGCCGAGTGTCATTACATTAATTGTTTGCCCTAACCAATTAAACACAAGTACAGTGATCGCTAGCGAGAGCGGTATGGCCAATAGCGAGATCAGTGTGGTTCGAAACGACAACAAGAACGCAAAAAGCACAATAACAACCATAATCGCGCCATCACGCAGCGCTTCCGTAACGTTCGATACCGAGGCTTCAATAAAATCGGCCTGCCGGAATAGAATAACCGGTTCTACCATTGTGCTTGGCAAACCCGCCGCCATTTCGGCGAGCGTTATTTCAATTTGCTCGGTTAAAGCAACTGTGTCTGTTTCGGGCTGTTTTTGCACGGTTAACACAACCGCAGGTTTACCGTTATAGCCAGCATCACCGCGTTTCTCTGCCGCCGCATAACTCACCGAAGCAAGCTGCTGCAATGCAATGATTTCATTATCGCGTTGCACAATTGGAAGTTTGCGTAATGCATCAAGATCCAGTGTTCTGCTTAAATGCCGAATCAGATACTCGCGCTGATAGATATTAACAAAACCCCCACCGAGATTAACCGCATAATCTTCAAGTGCATGAGTAAGTTCCGCAAGCGTTACATTATGCTGGTTCATCTGGTACGGGTTCGGCTCAACTCGAAGTTGCCGAACTTCACCGCCGATAGAAACCACTTGCGAAACACCGGGCACTGCTAGCAAGCGCGGCCGCAACACAAAATCGGCATACTCACGCGCAGCCATGGCTGTATTTGTTTGGCTATCTGCTTGCTGGTAGGGCAGCGCGATGAGCATAATTTCGCCCATAATCGACGATATAGGCCCCATGTGGGGAATAACGCCAGCAGGTAGTTGATTCGCAGCTTGAGTTAATCGCTCGGATACCAATTGCCTGTTTCTGTAGATATCCGTATCCCAATCGAACTCTACATAAATAATTGATAGCCCCACCCCCGAAGTAGAGCGAATGCGGCTCACTCCTGCAATTCCATTTAGCATCGTTTCGAGCGGAAATGTTACCAAATCCTCTACTTCGTTAGGTGCCATGCCACCGGCTTCGGTTAATACGGTAACAACCGGCTTGTTCAGGTCTGGGAATACATCAACGGGTAACTCGCGCCCTATTAATGTGCCGTAAACGATAATGCCGAAAGCTATTAATAATACAAAAAAGCGCTGCTTTAGGCTGGCCTTAACTAGATACGTAAACATTCAGCCCCCTAACGGATTTGTTGAATAATAGCAGCACCGTGATCAACCACTCGGCTATCTTCACTAAGCCCCTCAGTGATTAAATACCGTTGCGTATCGAGGCGAACAATACTTACGCGTTGCGGCACAAAGCGTTCTGCGCTCTCTTTAATCCACACTACAGTTTGATTGTTTTGATCTCGCACAACAGATCGTGCTGGAATCGCAATTCCCTGCATTTCCGCATCATGATGCACAACGAGCTGAGCTAAACTACCGATGGCAATCGGCTCATGGTTAGTTGCAATGTTGGCCTGTATTGCCGGCAAACCATTCACCAAGAAGGGTAACGTACCGTTAATTGCGATTGATGCCCCGGGAAACCCTATCAGTTCAGCACTTTTCATTGGCGCACTCAGGGCCGTATTCAAGGGCGCAGCGCCGAACCTAACTCCCTGCAACTGCACATTCGCCATATCAATAATGGTAAACAAATGAGCTTCTTCGCTTACTCGGCTTCCTGGATTGATTTCCACGTGAGTAACAATGCCGCTGATGGGCGCCGTAATAAACTCCGGCGTTTCCAAGCCTTGTTGTAATTCTCTTTCTTGTTCTTTTGCGCGAGCAATTTGGATTTCCAAAATCTCTATTTCGCGTGCGCTCACCGAATCTTCAGCACGACGATTTAATTCACTTAACCAGTTCAGTTCACGTGCAAGCAAATCAATAGATGTTCGAACTTCAATCAGCTCACTCAACTGAGAAGCTTGTTCAAAGGCACTATCCTGATAGGTTACGGCACCCAACACTTGCCCGGCTTCAATACGTTGCCCAACCGATACGAAGCCGCTCTCAGGGGCAACGAAAACACCACGGCTGCGGCTGAGCACTCTGCTATAAGATTGCGGATTTGCTTCAATTCGGCCCTGCCAGTAGCTTCTTTCTGGATGTAAATCAACAACAGTAAGCTGCGTAGAAATAAGCAACGCTCGTTGTTGCGCCATTGCTATTTTCACGCTGCCATCAGCCTGCAAGCCAAAATCACCGCCTACTGCAGCGCCAACTGATAAATGTTGCCCATCGGGCCCATGTGCTCCGGGAGCAGCAGCGCTGATTACAACCAATGTAAATGAAAGGAAGCAGGCGAAAATTAACGTTACCGTTAGTGCTCTCATTATAATTGCCCCCGCTTTCTCGTTAGTTTGCCACCGAAAAAGCTCAGAAGCGCCACAATCAATATAAGAGAAAGCCAGCCCCATGGCGCATGGTTGTGATCATCTTCGTGCGCATGATCATGCTCATGGTTGGCTGCATCACGAAACACAGCAAACGCCAGCATATCCATATCGGTTGCAGTGATAACTAGCATAACCAAGGCATGCTCACCGGGAGCTTGCAGAGCAGAAACGATTTCCGAGTTATCTAGGCGATAAGCTAACACATCGTGATCAAAGGCCGCAGTTTCTGAAAACGATCCGAGTTCAATATACAGCTCTGCATCATCCACAAACTTATTGGTAGCATAATCGGCCAAAAAAATGAGTAGGTGATCAGAGTGCACTTCGATAACAGCTTCAAAAAGCTCAGTAGAGGCTTCCGCTCGCTCTGGCACATCAATGGTTGTAACGGGTAACTCTGCGTGAACGCCGTCGGCTAATACTATCGGTGTAAACAACAAAGTGAACCCAATAGCTACAAAAGCCAAAGGGCATAGAAATATATTTCGCATATTTATTCTCGTCAGAAACTATTAATTTATCGCTAACCGCGACACTAAGCTGAACAGACGATTATGCTTTGGGAGGGCGCCGAAAACCTTCTAGAAATGGATGATTCCACTTTTCTAAAGGCATAGCAGGGGAATAAAACTTTGGCATTAATACACGGGTATCATCGCTTTTTGAGGCTATAAAAATTGGAGATGCGCTGAGCTGTTCACCTACCAGATGGTGATAACCCTCTGCAGTTTCCGAAATTTCTACGTGCAGCCCATGATGCTCATGAGGCACCGTGTCTCGGTGAAGTTGTTGGTGCGAAGCTTCCATCGTAATCGATGCTGTTGCATGCGACACGCTAACGCCAGCTGAAAACAGCTGTATCGCTAGAATAACCAAAAACAAAGACAACAATGATTTTCGCATAACGCCCACACTTAAAAGCAAGTGAGATTAGGCTAACACGAAGCTACCTATATTCGCCAGCAATCTCTGAAAAAGCATATCAGGAAAAAGCCAGTAAGAGCTTTGTGCAGCGCCTATTTTCCGGAAACGTAACTCCACTTGTTGCTCACTTTGCCGAAAAAGGCGAGCTCAGCGATAAGGATATTGCTGAACTGAAAGCGTTCATCGAAAAACTCGAGGATCGCCAGCATGATTACTTGATGCTTTATAACTGCTTTTGCTGTATTTATTCATATTTCTTTCTGCGATCACGGCGGTGATAGAAAAATATCGCTCATATTGGCAGAGTACTGCAGTGCAAAGTTCTTTAAATGCGCATCTCCGTTGCCAATTAAGCAATTAAACACGATGTAGGAATACAATTTTTCTACTTCAATTTGGCTTTTGGTATATATGAGCGTTGCTTGCAGGAGTGCTTCATAGCTTCCCGAGTATTTTGCGTCTGGGTCGTTGGGCTTTTTCATCAACGTAGTAAAATCTTCATACCCCAACCGAACACCAGTATCGGTGCGATCAAATCGCTCAACCACGTAGTGTTCTAAATTCTCAGATAAATAGGTTTTTGGTGGCTCAAGCCCACACCAACGTGCCGCCTCCATGCAAACAAATATCACTTTGGTAACACAACGTTCCAATGCCCTGATCACCTTGCAGCGCGAGCAAATACATATCATCTACTTTGGCATAACGGGCGAGCTTTTCAGCAATAAAACGGCGATTAAAGCCCTCTGGCAAGTTTTGTGAAAATATCGGATGCAATGCGCCAGAAGAGTATCCATCGAGCCCCTTTCGGGTCATTGTGAGCGATACATGTAGCACTTCTTGAGTGGGCTGAAAATGATGAACAGAGCCATGTGTTAATAGACCTACTTCAGTATCACCAACACACACGGTGATACTGCTTACTTGGCTGGGCAATTGTAAGTTTTTACTCTCCGTGTTACTCATGCATCGTCCTCTGTAAACAGCGTATCAAGCTCATCCCAATCTGGTAAACGATGCTTCTTATCCGACACCTCAAACTGCAAACCAACCGCATCTAAAACACGCTCAAGAATATCGAACGATCCCGTAAAACGGCCATTCTCAATTTCAGAGATCGTCGATTTGTGAATACCAGTAATCCCTGATAGCGCTTGCTGTGTATAACCAAGCGATCTTCTGTTCGCGCGTATCGCACTGCCTATTTGAATTCGAGTTGCCATTTCGCCACCTTAATGTTCGCTTATTAGCAAACATAGCAGCTCATTATTCATTTATTTGCTATATGGCGAACTTTTATTGTGGTTGAAGAATTAGGTTAAACTCTCGGATTGCAGTATAATAATTGAACCGTGAAGCGTAATTGCTTCAGTAGTGGTTAATTATCGATTTGTAGGCGGAGAAGTGCTTAAGCCAAAAATCATCGTTCCAGAACGTTTTATCCATCAGCAGTTCATCTCCCCAGGTGCCGAATTTGGGGTGCTATGTTGGAATGCGCAAAAACTTACCCAAACGCTGAAATTTCAACTCGCGCTCGCACGGGTGCTGGAACAATTCCCCAGCTTGTTTTTATTACTGCAAGAAGCCAAGTTAGCTTCACAAAGCGATTGGCACCTTCCGCATTGGTCTTATGCGCTCGCGCCCAACATACAAACGAAACGCTCCAATTACGGTGTTTTAACCGCCAGCCAGTATGCATTTACTGAAGCTCTGCCGCGCCTTTCTCGCCATCGAGAGGGTATGTTTGCTACCCATAAAAGCTACATGCTCTCGTATCATCCACTGCCAGATAATCAATCATTACTGATCGTGAATGTGCACGCCATTAACTTTGTAAGGGCAAGCCACTTTCTGCGTGAAATCGAGTTACTTAGAGAAGAACTCCTACACCATAAAGGCCCACTTATCGTGGCCGGCGATTTTAATGTGTGGAATCGGCAACGGCGTTTGCATCTGCTCCGCTTCTGCCGCAGCGTAGGCTTGCGCCAAGCAACCATGTTCGATGCCCAGCACATTAAAAGCTACCGCGAGCACCCACTAGATTTTATCTTTTATCGCGATCTTGGGTTGAAAGAGGCTACCGCCATCAACACCACAACGGTATCCGATCATAACCCCATTTACGCACGATTTGTGTTGTGAAAAAGTTTATGGGTTTACCGGTTCTAGTGCTCATACGTGGCTACCCGAGGCCCTTGTAGGGCGCCGATTCGGCGATAAATTCGATGGGTCTGGCTCCGAAATTAACCTCGTAGCAGTGTTTCACGATAGCGAATTCGCCAATAAAGATTTCGGTATCACCGCACAGCAAGCAGCTGCATCGGGGTTAAGTGAAACTCGTATGAGTAGTGGGTTCCGTTCTATTGGCATCGATTACAGTTATCGCCATAGCATCAACAAAAACTGGCAGATTTTCGGTGAAGTTCTGTATGAGCATTTTAGTAGCGACGTTCGCAAAAGCCCTATCGCTCGCAGTAATTACGAGGCAGAAGTGGGCATAGGGTTTATTTATATATTCTAGTTTGGTTAGGATTGTATTATTCAATGGGCGGGATAAAGTTCTCCCGCTCATGTACCTAAATTAAGCTTCTCATTAAATGGTTCAACTCCAGCAATCTAACGTACTAAAACAGACTTTAAATCCTTTTGCAGTAGGATATATTAAGCTTTTCCGCCTAAATCACTAAAAATCCTAACAAGCAGTGATTTTATTAAAATAATGAGCTAAAATCTATTAAATCATCCATTAATAGGATTAAAGTATGGCGCGTCGTGTTGTTGCTACTCCTAAGCCCAACCCTTCTCAACCTGCGGATATGGCGCTGCTAGGTGCTGTTGTTCGTTACAGAAGAACAGGCTTGAATATAACCCTAGAGGATGCCGCCGCACTTTGTGGAGTATCGAAACAGGCCTACAACAATGTTGAACTAGGTTCTGAAAACATAAAAGTTGAAACACTGTTCAAAGTGCTTACTGCATTTGGTATTTCATTGCGTGTAACCGATTTAAGTGGTGGCAGCGATGAATGGCTCTGAGGCTGCACCACAAATCACCATTTACGCACAAGAGTATCCAGTAGGAACGCTCACGTTTCCGCAACCTCAGCGTTGTGAGTTTATATATGCTGATACCTGGGTTAAAGCAGGCTACCCTATCTCACCTCATCTTTCTTTTTCAGGCGAGTTCTCTGCGCAAACCGTTGTGCGTTTTATCCGCAACTTATTCCCGGAAGGGGATGCCTTTGATCGCCTGTTAGAAGCAGAGAATCTCTCGAAAAATAATATTTATGCGATTTTGCGAGCCGTAGGCAGCGATACCGCAGGTTTGCTTACTTTCTCGGAGAGCCACAGTGAAGCTGAACGCGCAGTTCTCCGGCGCGTAACCGATCATGAGCTTGCCGATCGCTTACGTCACCAGAAAGACATGACCTACTGGGATGGCAAATACCGCCTTTCGCTTGCGGGTGTTCAGAACAAATTGAATGTGTATATCAATGATCAAGATGAAATTTTTCTCGCAAGTGGCACTTATGCAAGCACCCATATTCTGAAGTTTGCTTCAGCCAAGTATCCTTCAATTGTTATAAATGAACTCTTTTGTATGCGCCTCGCCGAAGCAGTTGGTCTTCCTTCTGCGCCAGTACGCTTGCGCAAATTTGATGAGTTCACAGCGCTTCTGGTGCAACGCTTTGACAGAAAAACGATAGAGAATGGTGTGCGAAAACGCCATATTATCGATGGTTGCCAGGCCCTCGATATGCCCCCAGAAAACAAATACGAGCAAAACTTTGGTAGTAGCCGGGATGTGCAACATATTCGTGATGGTGTGAGTTTACCGAAACTGTTTCAGTTTGCCGATTCTACAGCGGTTCCCATACAAAGCCGACAACACATGATTGATTGGGTAATATTCAATATCATCATTGGTAACAGCGACGCGCATGGCAAGAACATAAGCTTCTATGTAGGGAAGCGAGAAGGAATTACGCTTGCCCCATTTTATGATTTAGTGAGTGTGGTTTATGAAGCGCAACAACAGCCGAAGCTAGACACTAACCTTGCGATGGCCATTGGCGATAGCTTCGAGATATCCAACATTACTGCGTACGATTTGCTCACATTTGCTGCTGAAACATCGGTTGAGGCGAATTATTTAAAGCGGCGCATTGAACGTATTTGCAACCTTGTTGATACTCGCACTGCAGAATTGGATTTTTCTCTGGAGCATTTAAACGAAGATCAAGCTGCTCATGCAGTAGCGTTAAAGCAACTAGTTCTGAATCGCGCCGCAACATTGCTTACAGAAACACGTTTATTTGCACAGGTGCGGCGGGAAGGTTTTTAAGTTTAAAGAACTCCTAAACACCTGAAAGAGCTCGCGCTTTCAGTTATTAGGCACCTATCACCGAGAACGCCTGAAACAACTCATCGGGCAAAGGTTGTTGCAGCCTCCACCATTCGGCATGATCCTGAAATCAAATCAGCCGCAAGTCCGGCCCTTGCTTATGAGGGTTCGGAAAATCGCCTTCTTTGGTGCCAGAGATTGGCACATTACAGAGCCCCTTCGCATAGCGATATAAACTGTCATCTAGAAACCGTTCAAACGGCACAAACTCGGCACCTTTGCGGCGTTGTTTACTCACTCGTTTGGTTTCCTGATTAAGCATTTCACAAAAGCGCCAGGCGTGCTTGCTATCAAAAAAGCGTGGTTTAACATCTCGTTTGTAGGCTTCTAACCAAAGTTTGGCATCGCCCAAGTGGCCGTTAATACTCATATCCAAGTTACGATGGCACTCGGCTGTTGGCTTTGCAATGAACTGCCGCACAACTTCAGCTATTTGTTCATCCGTTCGCACAAAACCGCCCATACGGAACCAAGCCAACATGTGCTCCAGCCAGAGCATATCAAAGTCGCTTAAAATCTCGCTCCAATCGGGCTTTAAAGTGTAAGGCATAACAACGCTGTAACGGCTGTAAGATTCCATTGCAAAAACCAACCAGCAGAATTCATCACGCACAACATGAAATTGCCAGCCGCATTGCACACTGTTGGTTACTAAGGGCTGGACACCAGGATTTTCACCATTGGCATCAGTGAGCCTTGGCAAATCGAGCTTACATAGCTTGGCGAGTTGATTTGAGATACTAAACATTAGTTTCATGATATGCCCCGGCAACTCTATAAAAGCAGCCTATGAATAGCTATCCGATATTCTGAATCTGCTTGTTGACTATCACTTGCTAATCCTTATATTTCAAAGGCTTGAATGCGATACTCGCATTGAGTAAAACAATGCACTCACCGCTATACTCACCAGTCAGTTTATTGCTGGAGTTCAGCGGAAACGATCTAGACCTCTTACTTAAACTCCTCAAGCAACACTCTCTCAATGTCCTCAATAAAGCTTTTCTCTTTTTCTAAGAGGGCATTAACCGCTTGTTCCAAAGCGTCATGCGAGTCGTATTTGTCGTCCATTATATCAATTTTATGGCTATGAGAGTGCACCGTACTCCATTTTGTACCCGAAGGGTTTGTAGTGGCATAGTTAATTTGGCCACCTAATTAGAGGTGTTATCATACACCACATAGACAATTAGGTGACGTAATGATGGATGGTAACAAACCAAAGGTGGGCGAATCCCGCTCTCACAATAGGGTCGATATCACTGTGCTGTGGGCTGTTGAACCAACGAATAAACTGATCAAGCTCGTGTTCGATAACAGCGCGAGGCGGCGCTTCGAAATGCACATTAGGCCGCTGCAGAGGCCCCGATACAATTCACCCGCCGCGTGGTTCGAGAGTGAGCCGATTAACTATAATATTCGGCTCACTATATGAGCCAAATAATAAGTGGGGATGGCTCATTGTGCAAACAGCAAAGACCGATTGGTGCCGGACATGAGCATGCTCAGAGGTTCTTTGTTCTTAATACCGGTAAGCCGTTTAAGGTTATCCGTATTTAACTTCTTTTGGAGACCAGCAAAACCAAGAGAATGAGTGTCGCAGTTCTCAACCTTAGCGTTTATTTGTTAGAATGCCAGCCTGAAACTAATGATGGAAAAGCATTTATGGCTCAGCTCGGTAGGAACGACCCATGCCCTTGTGGTAGCGGTAAAAAATTCAAAAAATGTTGCATGAATAGCGTTGGTAAACAAACCAATGAAATTCGTGATGCGCTAGAACAAACGCTTGCGATGAATCCGAATTTATCCATCGATGAGCTTAATTTAGTGGCCGAGCGTATGATGCACGACAGGAATAACAAACCCGTTGACGATTTCTGTGGCATTTCACCCAACCTGATGCAGAATTGGCTCTATGCGCCGTTCAATTCGCTGCAGGGCATAAAAATAGATACCCCCGCAGATTTCAGCACCAGCCCCGTAATGCGTTACTTGGAATTGATGATTAATGCAGCCATGGAAAACGATGGCAAGTTTAAAGCGACGTCGAAAGGGAATTTACCCACTTTTATTGTGAAACAAGCCTCCGAGCTTTGGCCAGAGCTACCTACCTCCGATTACCCCACGCATATCAGTATCAGTGAATTCGCGGGTGCAAACGAAGACAAGTTCAACGCCCTGCACTACACTCGAATTATCGCAGAGTTAGCAGGCATTATTTACCGCCGTAGCGGCTACTACCATGTAAAAAAAGACGCGCAAAAGCAGTTCTTAAAACATGGGCTAAGCGCATTTTTTATGCCCATGTTGGAGGTTACAGTGAATCGCTACAACTGGGCATACTTCGATAGCTACGGTGAACACATCGATATACGCCTATTTTGGGTGTTCATGCTTTGGCGCATCCAAAAACACAGCTCGCTCAACCAGTTAGCTACAGAAACCGCCACTGCGTTTCCAGATATCTTGCCTCTAATTCCGCAATCACAATACACCACCGTTGAACGCACATTCAGCCATATCATTGAGATTCGTTTTATTGAGCGCTTCTTGCAGTATTGGGGCTTTTTGAAAGCCTCCCCTGGGCGTTATAGCCCGGAAGGCGAAACGCCTTACAGCGTGGAACTGCAACCCATGTTTAAACAAACCTTTGTGTTTGAGGTTTAGCCACGAATTACTTAAGCTACATCCGAAATTCGTTGCCCCCACCGTTACTAAACAATGCGCGGCGAACTTCGGTAAACAGTTTCACAAGTGTATTGCTTAAATACGCCTGAAATTTGCTTTTACCCAACGTACGGTCATAAACGTCGGTTGGTAAAAAGCGTTGCATTTCATTCACGAAGTTATCACTCTGAACCAGCTGCGGTAGGCGTTGAATAAGATCGTTCAACATCGCTTCGTAGTCATTTAGTTTATAGTCAACTAGCTTCTGCTGCACCAAGTCAGTATTTAACTTGGCGCCTTGTTGAAGTAACCATGGCAAATCCCAAATATCCCGATTTCGCGTATATTTTTTGGTAGCAGCTAAGGACACAATCTTGTCTGCCATAATTTCGTCTAGCGACTCAGTCATTACAAGTAAATCGCTATAGCCACTTGGCAAAAACTGATAGTTTGCCTGCAGCGCTAAAGGTTGCTTGGTATATGCCGGCACATTCGCAACCTCAAGTTTAATGCGTTGCTTTGGCAAGCTTTTGTTTTCGGGTGCAGTTACGACCGCAATCTGCCATTTTTCAATTCGCAACTCAGCGTAGGTGGGTTCGGCCTTCAGTTCGTTAGGTTCTTTTACTGTTACTTCAAGGCCGTAGCGATTGCCAATGTAGGTTTCAATACAAGCCTTCATCTCAGCTAGTTGCGACGAACTAAAGTCATAGCCACCAGCGAAGTCTAGATCTTCACTGAAACGGTTTCCGCCATAACATAAGCGTAGCGACGTGCCACCTTGAAAAACGAGAGAGTCAAGCAGCCCTGCCTGTTCAAGTGCATAAAGAATATCGTAATGCAGCAGTTCTTTCTCAACTACGGCCCGCATATGGCTCACATGTTGGTCGGCCATGGCGCGCTCAACAAGCTGTAAAAAGTTTTGCTTATCCATGGTCATTTAATACCTCAGTATCAACTAAATGCAGATTGCGGCCAACCTGTTTTAAGTCACGATAGGCGGCAGCCTGCGTGGCGAGCCGAAGCGGACGACCAACTTCAACGGAATTATCCAAAATATCGATAACGTCGCGCTTGGTATGGGTAAATTCGATAGTACCAAAGGGCGTTTTAAATTCACCTGAACGGCCGGTGGTCATTACCGTTAACCGATCAATTGGAATTTGTGAAATAGCACCGTATTCTGACAACGCAGACTCAAGGCTGACATAGTTGTATTCACCGCGTCGAATAGCACGCGCCACCAGTTCTAGCGTGCTACTACCCTTTGAACGTGCCGGCATGTAGACAAAAATACCATTACTCGCCCGCACCAAAATGCCGTCTTTAATTAGCCGTTTAATACCAGCGCGCAAATTTGCTTCACTGTCTTCATGAAAAATTTTTCTGAGATCCGACAACGCATAAACGTAACGACCTTGTTTGTCGAAATCAGATAATTTTCGAATAGCGTCGAGTTGCTTCATCTCACTTGGTTCACACTAATAGTAACTTTTATTACCATTAGTGTAGACCCGTTGCGTTCTTGTGGCAATATAGTGTTACATTAAGACTGGTATGTTGGCACAAACCTTTGTGTTTGAGGTTTAACCTCGAATTACCGAAAAGGCTTGGAAGAGTTCATCGGTGAGGGGTTCGCGCAGTTGCCATGTGATGTTCATTGGTTGCGAGCCATGGTAACTCACAAAATCAACCGGACCGCAGGCGCGATAAGGGCTTTGCTTGTTGAGGCGCACGAAGAGCTGAAATTGCCAGCCGTTTTGCGCCTGTTCAATGTAACGCCTACCTGTGGGTGTATTCGGCCGCGTTGTCGCTTGGGATTGCCAATGGAACAGCGAACGGCTTATAGCATAATCGTCATACGCCACACCTTCATGAAGTGCCTCGGATTTGTCGAGCGTTACGAACAGTAATTCAGTTTTTTGCTCATTCAACCGCAGTACACCTGCCTGAAATGGCGATGCTGTGGTTTCTGTGTAATAACCAATAGCGGCGAGTATTTCCCGAATATTATAGGCACTGTGTAACCTCAAAGCCGTTTCGCTTAAACCCGGAAGCCGCACATATACTCTGCTAGTGCGGGCATCTAAGTAATCAGCAAGCTCTACTAATTCATTACATATTTCCGGTAATGCAGCCAATCGCTTCATCACGCTTGCAATGGTAAGTGCACCACTGCCACCAGCTAGCTGATAACACAACATGAGCAAGCGCGTTTTATTTTCTGCAGTAACTTCTAGCTCTCCAAGGCTGGCACCCATGGCTCTCATAACATTGAGTTGCTCTACATCATCTACATGCAAAAGCGCTGCGAAGCGGCGGCTAAAATACCGTTCTTCTTCAAGAAGTTACCCGTGGAATTACCCACAAAATCAATCACCAAGCAGCTTTCTTTGCCTTCATGCAAACGGAGCCCACGGCCAATTTGCTGTTGAAAAAGCGTGGCGCTTTGGGTTGGCCGCAACAACAGCAAGGTATCAACAAAAGGCAAATCCACCCCTTCGTTATACAAATCAACGGTTACCAATACGTTTATTTCGCCGCGCTGCAACATGCGGGGCAGCCCTTCACGCTCAGTAGCCGTTGCTGCGCCGGTGATTAAAGCGGCTTTGATACCCGCGTTATTAAACATTTCCACCATAAACTCGGCGTGGGCAATGGTTACGCAGAATGCCAAAGCACGGCATTCTTCGATATTGCTCACCAGCCCCTGCCACGCATTCACAATGGCTTGTGCACGCACATGGTTGCCCGTTAACACTGCATCTAACGCACTAATCTCGCCTGCTTGCCGCCAAGGAACATCGCGGTAATCGATATTGTCGGCACAGGCATAGTATTCAAAAGGCGCCAGCAGTTGCTGATCAAGCGCATGCCAAAGGCGTAACTGTGCGGCCGGCGAGCCGTCAGGCCGCATATCGAAGTGAGTGAAAATGCTTCTATCATCGGAGCGCTCAGGGGTAGCAGTAAGCCCAAGTAAATAGCGCGGCTGAATAGCATGGGCAAACTTAGTAAAGCTCATAGCGGCAATGTGGTGGCACTCATCGATCACCACCACGCGCCAATAATCGGCCCCATATTGCTTAATCAGATTCTGACTCAATGCACTTTGAATAGTGGTAAACACATGGGCATAACGGCTTGGTTGATGCTGCCCCGAAAGAAGTTCACCAAAATTACCGTC